>NZ_BAAHSC010000169.1:0-199378 GCF_054655095.1 Thermus sp. FJN-A | reverse complement strand
CGCCGCACCGCCCCCAGGGCCCGGTCGTCCTTGACGTTCAGGCCGTCCACCACCACCTCCCCCTCCTGGAAGTCCTCCAGGCGGTTTATGCAGCGGATGAGGGTGCTCTTCCCCGAGCCCGAGGGGCCGATAATGACCAGCTTCTCCCCGGGGGCCACCTCCAGGTGGATCCCCTTGAGCACGTGCAGGGAACCAAACCACTTGTGCAGGTTCCGGATGCGGATGATGGGCTCCATCTCACCTCACTCCCAGGCCCAGGGCCCGCTCGAGGACCCGCCCCAAATAGGAGATACCGCCGCTCACCACCAGGTACACCAGGGCCAAGAACAGGTAGACCTCCCGCTCCAAGCCCACGTTTTGGGGGTTGGCCAGGACGGCCCTGGCCACCCCCATGAGGTCCAGGATGCCGATAAGGGCCACCAGGGAGGTGTCCTTGAAGAGGGCGATGTACTGGCCCACCAGGGCCGGGACCACCGCCCGCAGGGCCTGGGGAAGGATCACGAAGCGCAGGGTGTCCGAGGGGGATAGGCCCAGGCTCGCGGCCGCTTCCCACTGGCCCCTGGGGATCGCCTGCAGGCCCCCCCTCAGGTTTTCCGCCATGTAGGCAGCGGCGAAGAGGGTGAAGGCGGCCAAAGCCCGGACCACGTTGTCCAGCCGGACCTCCTGCGGCAGGAAGAGGGGAAGGGTGACGAAGGCCAGAAAGAGGAGGGAGATCAGGGGAACGCCGCGGACCCCTTCGATAAAGGCGATGGCCAAAAGGCGCACCGCGGGCAGCTGGCTCCGCCGCCCGAAGGCCAGGGCCACGGCCAAGGGGAAGGCCAGGAGCATGGCCAGGGTGGAGAGGAGGAAGGAGAGGAGGAGCCCGCCCCAGACCGTGGGGGGCCAGGGTAGGAACACCAAGGAGCCCACGAGGCCTAGGCCAAGGACCAAGCGGGGCCTGGGGATCCTTAGGACCTTGAGGCCACCCAACCACCCCAGAAGGGCCACGCCCACGGAGGCCACGAGAAGCGCCACCCGGGGAAGGGCCTCCCGGGGGAGCTGGCCCAGGAAAAAGTAGGGGAGGTTTTCGGCCACCACCCGCCACTCGGCCCCAAGCCCCCAGCGCAGGAGGGCCTGGCCCAGCCAGGCCAGCAGGGCCAGGAGGGATAGGCTCAAGAGGGCGTTGCCAGGGCTACCAAAAAGGGAGCGGAACGCCTTCACAACCGCCACCTCAGGGCTACCCGCTGGTTGTAGAGGTTCACCGCGGCGCTGATGCTGAGGCTGAGGGTGAGGTAGACCGCCATAACCAAGAGGATGGCTTCCAGGCTCCGACCTGACTGGTTCGCCACGGTGCTGTAAACGGAAAAGAGGTCGGGGTAGGCCACCGCCACGCCCAAGGAGCTGTTCTTGGCCAGGTTGAGGTACTGGTTGGCTAAGGGGGGAACGGCCACGCGCACGGCCTGGGGCAGGATCACCAGGCGGAACACCTCCGGCCCTCGCAACCCCAGGGCCAAGGCGGCCTCCCACTGCCCCTTGGGCACCGAGAGGATGGCGCCCCGGAACACCTCGGCGATAAAGGCGGCCGTGTAGATGACGAGGCCGAAGAGGAGGGCCGCATATTCCGGGGAGAGGGCGATGCCCCCCCGGGGCCCGAAGGCCTCCCGCACCGGCGGGGTGAGGGTAAGGGGGGGGCCCCAGAGGAGCCAGGTGATCCCCACGGCAAGGGCGAGGGCGGCCAGGGCCAGGGGAGGGCGCCGGCGGAGGGCCAGGGCCAGGGCAAGCCCGCCCCCTAGCCCCAGGGCCCCTAGGCCCAGCCCCACCTGGGGCAGGACGAGGCCCCGCTGGGAAAGGAGGGCCCCGCCAAGGGAGAGGGCCTGCTCCCACGGGGGGAGCTTAAGAAGAATGGCGAAGTACCAGACGAGGAGCTGGAGGAGAAGGGGAGTGTTGCGGACGAGTTCCACGTAGGCCAGGGCCAGGGCGCGGGCTAAGGGGTTGGCGGAAAGCCGCCCCGCCGCCACCAAGAGGCCCAGGAAGGTGGCCAAGGCGATGCCGAGCAGGGCTACCCGGAGGGTGTTGAAAAAGCCGGTCAGGAGGGCCTGCCAATAGGTATCCGAGGGAAAGAAGGGACGAAGCCCTTCCCCCGGCGCATACGTTACCCCCTCGCTCAGGCTGAACCCCGCCTCCTGGGTGAGGAAGGTGTAGCTGAAGGGGATGCCTTGGGCCGCCATCCGGTTCTTGGCGGTGTTCACCAGGAGGAAGAGGCCCCAGGCCACAAGGCCCAGGAGCAGGGCTTGCAGGAAGAGATCCCGTGGCCGGGGCATCAGAACTTACCGGAAGGGGGGGCTGTACATCAGGCCGCCGTAGCGCTGAAGGGCATTGAGGGTTCCAGCCCTGGGGATGTGGAAGGGGCTTTTCGGGCCAAAGAAGCGGTCGTAGATCTCGCCATAGTTCCCCACCGCCCGAATAACGCGCACGGTGAAGTCCCGGGGGAGGCCCAGGTCCTGACCCAAGGTGCCCTCGAGGCCCAAGAACCTCCGGATCTCCGGGACCTCGCTTTTGAGGAACTGGTCCATGTTTTTACTGGTGATGCCGAACTCCTCGGCCTGGATGGTGGCGTAAACGATCCAGGTGAGGGCATCCCTCCAGCGGGAGTCGTTCTCCCTGACCATTCCGGCAAGGGGTTCCTTGGAGAGGGTTTCCTTCAGGATGACCAGTTCCTCGGGGTTGGGCGCCGTGCCCCGATAACCCACGAGTTGCGACTTGTCGGCGGTGAAGGCGTCGCAACGCCCCTGAAGGAAGGCGTTCATGACCTTGGCTCCGTCCTCGAAGGTCAGGACCTTGGCGTTGCGCCACCGTTGGGCCCGGATGTAGTCGGTGATGTTCCGCTCGTTGGTGGTCCCCTGCGTGGTACAGAAGGTGGCGTCCTGGAGTTCCCGCAGGCTGTTGGCCCGGCCCTTCTTGACCATCACCCCTTGGCCGTCGTAGAAGGTCACCGGGAGAAAGTCCACGCCCAGGGCCCCATCCCGGTTGGCCGTGACGGTGGTGTTGCGAAAGGCCACGTCCACCTCGCCGTTTTGTACCGCTTGGAAGCGCACGCGAGCGTCCAGGGGCACGTAGTCCACGCGGTCGGGGTCGCCGAAGAGGGCGGCGGAAACGGCGCGGCAGAACTCCACGTCAAACCCCGTGTACTTCCCCGTTTTCTGGTCCAGGAAGCCGAAGCCGGGAAGGACCGCGTTGACCCCACAGACGAGGCGGCCCCGGTTCTTCACCACGTCCAAACGCGACTGCTGCGCCCAGGCCGGACCCAAGGCGGCGAGAAGACCTATGGCTATGCCCACGGTAAGGTTGCTGAGCCTCATCCTGCCTCCTTTGGCTTGGGAGTCTAGTGGTTGGTTTACCGCCTGTCAAGGACGCTGGGGACGAGGCCCGGTCGGCGGGCTTTTTCTGGGGCCCGGGGGGGCGGTTCGCCTTGACGGCCGCACCCCAGCGTGGTACGCTGCCCCTAAAGGCGTTAGGGGAATAACTACGATGGCGGACCAGGCGGAGGTGGCCCTCCAGGATTTGCAGGCCTTGGGCTTTAGCCCCTACGAGGCCCGGGTCTATTTGGCCCTCCTGCGGGGAGGAAGGGCGAAGGGCTACGAGGTGGCCAAAAGGAGCGGCGTGCCCCGCTCCATGGTCTACCAGGCCCTGGAGCGCCTGGTGGCCCGGGGGGCCGCCTACCGGGTGGAGGAAGGGGAAGGGGTTTTCTACGGGGCCGTGCCCCAGGAGGAGCTTCTCGCCCGCCTCGAGGCCGAGGCAAAGGAGCGCTTCGCCCGCGCCCGGGAAAGCCTCTCCCGCCTGGCTCCGGAAAGGCCCGTGGAGGCCATCTGGCGGGTGCGGGGCGCTCCGCGCGCCTTGGCCGAGGCCAAGGCGCTCGTGGACCAGGCGCAAAGGGCCCTGACCCTTTCCCTGTGGCAGAACCAACTGGATTCTCTCCAGGATGCCTTGAAGAGAGCCCGGGCCAGGGGCGTAGCCCTTCGCCTTGTCCTCTTCGGGGAGCGGGCGGACCCCGCCTTGGGGAAGGTCTATTACCACCACTTCGTGGACCCCAAGGTGGTGGAGGGACGGCTCAGGGCCCGGCTTTTCGTGGTGGTCCGGGACCACGAGGAGGCGGTGGTGGGCAACCTGACCGAAGGGGAGGCCTGGGCGGTCCGCACCCGGGACCCCGCCTTGGTCCTGGTGGCGGAGGAGTACGTGCGCCACGACGTGGTCCTGGCGGAGATGACCCTGGCCTACGGGGTGGACAAGCTTACCCGCCTCTGGACCTCGAGGGAGGACCTGCGGCGCATGGTGACGGGGGAGGAGGTGCATGGACCGGCTCGGGCTCTACCGGGTGATGTACCGGATACGGCGCTTTGAGGAACGGGTGGAAGGCCTGTTCCGGTCCGGCAAGATCCCGGGGTTCGTCCACCTGTACATCGGCCAGGAGGCGGTGGCGGCCGGGGTCTTGGCCCACTACCGGACCGGGGACTATCTGACGAGCACCCACCGGGGCCACGGCCACGCCCTGGCCGTAGGGGTGGACCCCAAGGGGATGATGGCGGAACTCTTCGGCCGGGCCACCGGGGTTTGCCGGGGGAAGGGGGGGAGCATGCACCTCTTTGACCCGGAAAAGGGGATGCTGGGGGCTAACGGCATCGTGGCCGGGGGCATTCCCATCGCCGTGGGGGCGGGGCTCGGCCTCCGGGTTCTGGAACGGGGAGGGGTGGTCTTCTGCTTTTTCGGGGATGGGGCCCTAGGGCGGGGGGTCCTCCACGAGGGGCTTAACCTGGCCGCCCTGTGGCGGCTACCCGTGTTCTTCGTCCTGGAGAACAACCGCTACGCCTCCACCACCGCCTTCGAGGAAAGCCACGCCTTCGGGGTGGAGGCCCTGGTGCGGGCCTACGGCATCCCCTACGCCCAGGCGGAGGGGAACGAGGTGGAGGAGGTCTACGCCCGGGCGGAGGCCCTCGTGGAGGGGGTCCGGCAGGGAAGGGGGCCTGCCTTCCTGGAGGTCCTTACCTACCGCTTCAAGGGCCACTATGTGGGCGACCCCGAGCGCTACCGGAGCCGGGAGGAGGTGGAGCGGGCGCGGGCGGCGGATCCCTTGGTCCTTTACCGGAAGCGGCTTTTGGACGCGGGCTACCCCGAGGCCACCCTCCGGGCCCTGGAGCAAGCGGAGGAAGCCCTTCTGGAAGAGGCCGTCCGCCACGCCGAGGAGAGCCCCTGGCCGGAGCCCAAGGAGGCCCTGGAGGACCTCTTCGCCGAGCCCGTGGGGGACTACCCCTGGGAGGAGAGGGTATGAGGGAGATCACCTTCGCGGAGGCCACCCGGGAGGCCATGGAGGAGGAGATGGCCCGGGACCCCCGGGTCTTCCTCATGGGGGAGGACATCGCCAAGCAAGGGGGGATCTTCGGCCAGTTCAAGGGCCTCCCCGAGCGTTTCGGCCGGGAAAGGGTGCGGGACACCCCCATCAGCGAGCCCACCCTGGTGGGGGCGGCCCTGGGGGCGGCCCTGGTGGGAGCGAGGCCGGTGCTGGACATCCACTTCGCCGATTTCCTCCTCCTCGCCATGGACGAGCTCGCCAACCAGGCGGCGAGCCTGCGCTACATGTCGGGGGGAAGGCTGAAGGCGCCCTTGGTCATCCGCGCCCCCGACGGGGCCATCCGCTCCGCGGGCGCGCACCATTCCAAGAGCCTCGAGGCCCTTTTCCTCCACCTCCCGGGGTTCAAGGTGGTGGCCCCCGCCACGCCCAAGGACGCCAAGGGGCTTCTCAAGAGCGCCATCCGCTCCGAGGACCCCGTCCTCTTCCTGGAGCACAAGGCCCTCTACCCCAAAAAGGGCCCGGTGCCCGAGGGGGAGGTGCTGACCCCTTTGGGCCGGGCGGAGGTGGTGCGGGAGGGCCGAGACCTCACCCTGGTGAGCTACAGCCTCACCCTGCACAAGGCCCTGGAGGCGGCGGAGCGCCTCGAGGCGGACGGGATCTCGGCGGAGGTGGTGGACCTCAAGACCCTCTACCCCCTGGACTGGGAAACCCTCCTGGCCTCGGCGGCCAAGACGGGGCGGGTGGTGGTGGCCCACGAGGCCTGGCGCTATCTGGGCCCGGGGGCCGAGATCGCCGCCACCTTGGAGGAAAGGCTCTGGGGAAGGCTCAAGGCCCCCGTGGCCCGGGTGGGGGCGGCCCACGTGCCCATCCCCTTCAGCCCCCCCTTGGAGCGGCGGGTGGTCCCCCAGGTGGAAGACATCCTCAAGGCGGCCAAGGAGGTGGTTCGGTGGCGTTGAAACCCGTTCTTATGCCCCAGCTCGGTCTCACCATGGAGGAGGGGACCTTCCAGGGTTTCCTCAAGGCCATCGGCGAGTCCTTCCGCAAGGGGGAACCCCTCTTCCAGGTAGAGAGCGACAAGGCCCTGGTGGAGGTGGAGGCCGAGGCGGATGGGGTCCTCAAGGAGGTGCTGGCGGAGGTAGGCAAGACCTACCCCGTGGGCGCGGTTTTGGGCTACTGCGAGGAGGTGGCAGGATGAAGCGGTGGTTAGTGGGAATCCTGGTGCTCTTGGGACTGGCTTTGGCGCAGTTTAAGGCCGAGTACAAGCTTTCCGTGGTGGTGGCCCCCAACACCCCTTGGGGTATGGGGGCTCAGCGCTTTGCCGACCTGGTCAGGGAGAAGACCGGGGGCAAGGTGAACATCAAGGTCTACTACTCCGGCCAGCTCTTCGCGGGGCAACAGACCAACGAGTTCCAGCTCCTGCGCACCGGGGTGGCCGACTTCGCCTTGGGTTCCACCATCAACTGGTCCCCCCAGGTGAAGGAACTGAACCTCTTCAACCTGCCCTTCTTCTTCCCCAGCTACAAGGAGCTGGACGCGGTGGAGGAGGGCCAGGCGGGTAAGGCCATCTTCCAGCGCCTCCGCCAGCTCGGGGTGGAGCCCCTGGCCTGGGGGGAGAACGGGTACCGCCAGCTCACCAACAGCAAGCGGCCCGTCCGCACCCCGGAGGACCTGGCCGGGCTGAAGATCCGGGTGGTGGGGGCCCCCATCTTCATCGACACCTTCCGGGCGCTAGGGGCCAACCCCACCTCCATGAACTGGGCCGAGGTCCTCACCGCCTTACAACAGGGGGTGATCGATGGCCAGGAGAACCCCATCGTGGGGGTGATCATCCCCTACAAGCTCTGGGAGCTTGGGCAACGCCACCTCACCCTGTGGAACTACGTGATCGACCCGGTGATCTTCGCGGCCAGCGGCATCACCTGGCGTACCTTCCCCCCGGAGGTGCAGAAGGCCGTGCAGGAAGCCGCTTTGGAGGCGGCCCGCTACCAAAAGGCCTTGGCCCGGGCGGGAATGGATGACGGGAGCGCCCTCCGGTACCTGGGCGCCCTGGGGGTCAAGGTGGAGATCCCGGACCCCATCGCCCACCTCAAGGCCCAAGGGGTCCAGGTGACGGTTCTCTCGCCCTTGGAGATCGGCCGCTTCCGCGACCGGGTCTCGGGGGTGGTGCAGCGCTGGATGGGCGAGATCGGAGGGACCCTGGTGGTCCAGGCGGAGGCGGACAAGAGGCGGGCCCGGTGATGCTCAGGCGCCTCGAGGAGTCCCTGCTTGCCCTCCTCCTGGGGGGGATGGTGACCCTGGCCTTTCTCAACGTCCTCACCCGCTACCTCTTCCGTTACCCCCTGGCCTTCACCGAGGAGCTTTTGGTCAACGGCTTCGTCTGGGCCACCCTCCTTGGCATCGCCATCGGGCTCAGGGAGGGGGCGGAGGGGGCCCACATCCGCTTTATGGCCCTCACGGAGTTTCTCCCCACCCCTTGGCGGCGGGGTTTCGTGGCCCTGGGGTTTGGGGTCTTCGCCCTTCTTTTTCTGGCCCTGGGCGCCCTGGCCTGGCGCCAGGCCTTAGACGACCTGGCCCTGGGGGCGGTTTCGCCCGCTTTGGGCGTTCCCAATGCCTTCTACACCCTGCCCACGCCCTTCCTGGCCCTCTGGGTCGCGGTGCGGGCCCTAGAGGGGGTGGTGCGGAGCCTTAGGGGGAGTGCGGCGGCATGAACCTTGGGGAAGTGCTTCTCGGCCTCTTCCTGGCCCTTCTCCTCCTTCGGGTGCCGGTGGCGGCGGCCTTGGGCGCCGCGGCCGTGGCGGTCATCGCCCTGGGAGGGCTTGGCCTTCAGGTGGTCTCCTTCAACTTTCAGGCGGGCATCGCCAAGTTCCCCCTCTTGGCCATCCCCTTCTTCATCCTGGCGGGGGTGGTCATGGACCGGGCGGGCATCGCCGAGAGGATCGTCCGGCTCCTCCTGGCCCTGGTAGGGGGATGGCGGCCGGGAGCCGCCTTGGCCACGGTCCTGGCGGGGATGCTCTGGGGCGCCATCTCCGGCTCCGGGCCCGCCACGGTGGCGGCCCTGGGAGGGATCCTGATTCCCATGATGATCCGCCAGGGCTACGCCCCGGGCTTCGCCGCCGGGCTCATGGCCGCTTCGGCGGAACTCTCCATCATCATTCCCCCTTCCATCGCCCTCATCGTCTACGCCACCTTGGCCAGCACCTCGGTGGCCCAGCAGTTCTGGGCGGGCATCCTGCCCGGGGTGCTCGTGGGGGGGCTTCTGGCCTTGGCGGCGGTTCTGGTGGTCCGCGCCCGGGGGTGGGGGAGGGGAGAGGCGGTGCCCGGATCCCGGTGGCGGCTTTTGGCCGAGGCCTTTCCCGGGCTCCTCACCCCCGTGATCATCCTGGGCGGGATCTACGGGGGGGTGTTCACCCCCACGGAGGCGGCGGCGGTGGGGGTCTTTTGGGGGCTTCTGGTGGGGATGCTCTTCTACCGGAGCCTCCGCCTTGTGGAGCTAAGGGGCCTCTTGGTGGAGGCGGGGGTTTCCAGCGCCGTAGTCATGGCCATCGTGGCCTGGGCCGGCCTCTTCGCCTGGGCCGCGGATACCGTGGGCCTGGTGGGCCGGGCCACCGAGCACCTCCTTGGCCTGGGGAGCAACCCCTTGATCCTCATGGGCCTCCTCAACCTCCTCTGGCTCGTCATGGGCATGCTCCTGGATGCGGTGAGCATCTACTACCTCACCCTGCCCGTCCTCCTTCCCGTGATGGCCCACATGGGCTGGGATCCGGTCTGGATGGGCATCGTCATGACGGTGAACATGGCCATAGGCCAGATCACGCCCCCCGTGGCGGTCAACCTCTTCGTGAGCGCCCGCGTGAGCGGTCTGCCCATTGAGCAGATCTGGCGGGAGATCTGGCCCTTTGTTCTGGCCTCGGTGCTGGGCCTTGGCCTTTTGGCCTACTGGCCCTACCTCACCGGGGGATGGGGCCGGTAGGTGCTTAGGCTTCTCCCCTTCGCCTTAGGCTACGCCTACTCCTACCTCCTGCGCTCAGCGGGGGCTCCTCTGGCGGCGCCCATGGCCCAGGACCTGGGCCTTTCCTCGGGCGCCTTGGGCGTGCTCAATGCCCTCTTTTTCCTGGCCTTCGCCGGTGCCCAGGTGCCCATGGGCTACCTCTTGGAACGCTGGGGGCCCTCCCGGACCCTGGGGGCCCTGCTGGCCCTGGCGGCCTTGGGGTGCGGCCTGGTGGCGGCCGCCCCGGGCCTGGGCCTCCTCGCCCTAGGCCGTTTGGCCATGGGGGCGGGCGTGGCCCTGGCCCTGGTGGGGGCCCTGCGGGCTTACCAGCTCCTCGCCCCGGGGCGGCTGGGGTTCCTGAGCGGCCTCACCGTGGCCCTGGGGGGGCTTGGGGGGCTCCTTTCCACCTGGCCCTTGGTGCGGCTTGGGGAGGCGTGGGGCTGGCGGGGGGTCTATGGGGCCCTGGGGCTCTTGGCCCTGGGCCTGGCCCTTTGGGTCCGGGGGATTCCCACCGGGGGGAGGCCGCGGGGGGCGGGTGGGGGAAGGGGTTTGGCCCCGGGGGCCTTCCTCCCCCTGGCCTTGGTCTCCGGGGTGTACGTTGGGGGGTTCTTCGCCCTGCAGAGCTTTTGGGTAGGGGCCTATGCCTACGCCCAAGGGCTTGCCGGGGACGAGGTGGGGGGGCTTCTCGCCCTCCTCAACCTGGCCTCCGTGCTGGGGGCCTTCGCCAGCGGAGGGCTCGCGGCGGCCTGGGGTACGGGCAGAGCTTTGGCGGTGGGGGTGGGGGTTTTCGCCCTCGGCCTCCTCGCCTGGGGGATGCGGGCGGACCTCGCCCTGGCCTACGCCCTCCTGGGGCTTGGGGGTGGGTTCAACGGGTTGGTGCTGGCCCATACGGCGGGCCTATTCCGGGAGGCCTCGAGCCGGGCCATGGCCTGGGTTAACCTCGTGGGGGTCTTGGGCATCTTTTCCCTCCAGGCGGGGATGGGGCTCGTGGTGGAAGCCCTGGGTTACGGGGCGGCCCTCCTCGGCCTGGGCCTCCTGCAAGTGCTGGCCTTGGCCGTCCTTTGGCGGGCGGCCTCGAGGCCCCTCCCCTAGGTTTCCCCTCTGGAGAGCCTGGGGAGGGAACGTTTGGAAGCGGTGCGGGCCTCCTGGGCCACGCCCTTCCAGGCCTGGGTGCGGGTGCTCCTCCCCGACCTCGGCATCCTGGCGGGGAGCGCCATGCTGTGCGCGGCGTGCCCACCGCCCATGTGGCCAAAGGCCGTGCCCCCGGCGGGCTACTCCTCCGTGCGGTCCCGGTACTGAAGCCGGGCCAGGCGGTGGGGGAAGGAGAGGTAGGCGGCGTAGGCGGTGCCCTCGCGGGCCACCCGGTCGGAGGCCCAGGCCTCGTAGCGGATGGCCAGGCGCTCCATGGCCTTCCGGAAGCCCTCGAGGGCCTGAAGCAAGCTCAGGGCCCGCTCACTTTCCCCCAAGGGGTGGGCCTGGAGCCTTAGGGCGAGCTCCTTGGCCTCTTCCGCCAGGGCCTGGGCCTCGGCGGCGGAGGCGGCTTCGCGCTCAAGAAGCCTCCCCGCCTCGGCGAGGAGGGCCTCGAGCTCCACCTCCCGCCAGGCCTCGCTTCCCTCGGGGGCGGGCTCGGGAAGAGAAGCCGGGGCCTCGCCCGGTCCTGCAGGAGGAGCGTCCCCTGCCGCCAGCCCGCGTGGAGGGCGGTTGTGCCCGAGGCCTCGAGGGCCTCCACGTAGGCCCGGGCCGCCTCCCGGTCCAAGCCCCCCACCTCCACCTCGTGGTTGTAGGCCACCACCCCTACCCGTCCCTGGGCGGGGAGGGCCTCGAGAGTCCGACGGAAAGGAGTTCCGGGTCTGGGCACTTGAGGAAGGGCGCTTTAAAAAGGGGAAACGGCCCCCTGGAGGGCCGCGCGTCCTGCACCGGGCTATCGGGAACCCAGGCCCAGCCCGGTGGGTTTGCTTCCATGGTAGCCTCCCGTGAGGCGGAGCGCAAGATGGGCTCGGTTCCTTCCAAGTGCGAGACGGCTCAGGCCGTGGTGGCCTTGGCTCTCGCTACCTGGCCTGGGTTTGAGCGGCAACGAACAAGCCTAAAATAAGGGCGTGGACTTGCCCGCTGAGCTGGAAAAGGCCTTGGAGCGCTTCAAGAAGGCCTACGGCCCGGGATGGGAGAAAAGGCTTATGCGCCTTATGGAAGAGGAGGTGAGCCGCAAGAAGGCCAAAAGAGCGCTTTCAGCTTTCCTCGCCGAGGCGAGCGGCCGGGCCATGTTGAGCGAAGAGGAGATCTTCCGCAGGCTTGAAGGTCGTTCTTGACGCCAGCGTGTTGGTGGCCGCCCTCCTCTACCGTATCCTCCAGTGCCGTTGGTCCATCCCCACGGGCGTGGGGACTACACGGGAGGCGGCCTGGGCCCTCCGGGTAGCCTCGGTCCATCCCCACGGGCGTGGGGACTATGGCATTGTAGAGGACGTAGAAGACCCCCTGGGCGGTCCATCCCCACGGGCGTGGGGACTACTGCGTATGTGAGCCAGAACGTGGTGAGCGTCAGCGGTCCATCCCCACGGGCGTGGGGACTACGAGGGTCCGGCAGGAAGCCGCTAAGCGCCGTCGGTCCATCCCCACGGGCGTGGGGACTACGCTAGGGTTGCCCTTCGCAACGGTTTGATTGCGGTCCATCCCCACGGGCGTGGGGACTACGAGCTGTACGCCACGGAGCGCGTCGTCCAGACCGGTCCATCCCCACGGGCGTGGGGACTACGGTTTTGCGCAAAGCCTCCATGGAGGCGGAGGCGGTCCATCCCCACGGGCGTGGGGACTACGCGGTTGAGCTGGATTTGGGCCCCGGCATAGCCGGTCCATCCCCACGGGCGTGGGGACTACTTCTCGTAGAGGAAGGCCACGGTCTGAGCCACGGTCCATCCCCACGGGCGTGGGGACTACGACGGCGGGGGGGTGCGGTACCAGGGCGGTACCGGTCCATCCCCACGGGCGTGGGGACTACGCCTCAGTATTAAGCCACGTGACGGGCTGCGTCGGTCCATCCCCACGGGCGTGGGGACTACGTGAAGGGGCAGGGGCCCCGGCCGGGAAATCTCGGTCCATCCCCACGGGCGTGGGGACTACGTTTCTACTGACATCGTTCCAAAGATGCTGACCGGTCCATCCCCACGGGCGTGGGGACTACGCGGCGCAAGCGCCAGCGCAGGGCATCCAGGAACGGTCCATCCCCACGGGCGTGGGGACTACCTTTACATCCGTGATGGTATGGGGGTGGTTATAGGTCCATCCCCACGGGCGTGGGGACTACGACGTTCATGCCGTCCTCCTGCCAATGATGCGCGGTCCATCCCCACGGGCGTGGGGACTACGTGGTGGTCGTGGACTTGAGAGGGGCAAACTACGGTCCATCCCCACGGGCGTGGGGACTACGGCGAGGCGATGGCCGAAGGCATAGCCGAGGGCGGTCCATCCCCACGGGCGTGGGGACTACTCCGTGGCCTCCTGAGCAAGTGGGAGCCCCATCGGTCCATCCCCACGGGCGTGGGGACTACGTCAACGCCGACATCTCTCGGGGGAGCGTCTCCGGTCCATCCCCACGGGCGTGGGGACTACGGCCACCCGGAGACCTCCACCCACCGTGCGGGCGGTCCATCCCCACGGGCGTGGGGACTACGGCGTTGCAGGGGCAGTTTTCCGGCGGCACTTACCGGTCCATCCCCACGGGCGTGGGGACTACACATGACCAGGACGGCAAAAACATCCGCTTACCCCCCTTTATGTGTCTATTTGGGAGGATTTGCGGATTTTGCTGTCAAGTTCCCCAGCGCCTGGAATGGAGGGTGAAAAGGCCAAAGGGGGCGCTTGCCCTAGTATAGCATGGTCAAAAGCCACGCCCTCACCAAAAGGGCTTGCTTAGACTGAACACATGGGACAAGAAGCCAAAAGCACCCGCCTCCTGGAGATGGCCGAGACCTTAAAGCTCAGGCCCATGCGGGTGGGGGAGCTCGCCCGCCGCTTCGGTGTGAGCGAGCGCACGGTGGAGCGGGACCTGGAGGCCCTTCTCGGGCTTGGCTTCCCCGTGGAGCGCTTGGCCCGTGGGCTCTACCGCATCGCCGACCGCCCCCCTTCCCTCCACCCGGTGGAGGCCCTGGCCCTCTTCGCCGCGGGGAGGCTCCTCTACCACCAGGCCCCCACGCGCCAGTACCGCATGGCCCTGGACAAGCTGGCCCGCATGCTTCCTGAGCCCTTGCGGGGCCTCCTCCTCCGGAGCGCCCAGGGCCTCGAGGAGCGCCAGGGGGAAAGCCGCACCCTGGAGATGGTGGCCCGGGCCCTCTTGGAGCGGCGGGTGCTCGCCTTTGAGTACCGTTCCGGAGGCTCCAAGAACTGGCGGCCCAAGGAGCTTCTCGTCTACTTCCTCGAGGCCAACCGGGCCAACCTGGGCTTCTACGCCATCGGCTACGAGCGCACCTACCACCGGACCGTCCTCACCTTCAAGCTCTCCCGCATGCGCCACGCCCGCCTCTTGGACGAGCCCTACGAGATCCCCCAGGACTTTGACCCCAACGCCTACCTGCGCCAGGCCTGGGGGGTGGTGGGGGTGCGGGAGGGGGGGGTGGAGGTGCGCCTCCGCTTCGCTCCGGAAGCGGCCTGGCGGGTCCTCGAGGGGGACTACCCCGGCCTCCAAATCGTGGAGGAGCTTTCCGATGGAAGCGTCCTCGCCCGCCTCGAGGCCGCCCCCTTCAAGGGCGGGGTGCCCTGGGAGGTCCTGGCCTGGGTGCAGAGCTTCGGCCCCCGGGTGGAGGTGCTAAGCCCCCCGGAGCTCAGGCGCCTCTGGCTGGAGGAGGCGAGGCAGGTGCTGGACCTTTACGGAACCCGACAGGAGGTGTCGGGAACCTTGTCTAGGGTGAGCGTATGAGCGTTAGGGAAGCGGCCCTCGCCCTCTGGGCCAAAAGCGGGGACCCCTTCCACCCCCTCCTCGCCCACATGCTGGACGCGGCGGCGGTGGCGCGGGCCATTCTCCTCAGGGAACCCCCTAGGACCCGCGCCCTCTACGCCCGGGACTGGGGCCTTCCCGAGGAGGAGGCCTTGGCCTGGGTGGCCTGCCTCGTGGGCCTCCACGACCTGGGCAAGGCGAGCCCCGTCTTCCAGGCGGCCTGGGAGGAGGGAAGGAAGCGGGTCCAGGAGGCGGGCCTCCCTTTCGGGAAGATCCTGGACTGGGTGGCCCACGGGGTCCTCACGGAGCTTTTCCTGAAGAGGCTCCTCAAGGAGAAGGGCCTCCCCGAGCGGGCGGCGAACGACCTCGCGGCCGCCCTCGGGGCTCACCACGGCTTCCCGGCGGATGCCGAGGAGAAAAAGGTAGCCCGGCGCCACCTCAAGGCGGAGGATTCCCTTTGGCAGGAGGCCCGGAGGTGGCTCGTGGAGGAGCTTTTCCGGCGGCTGAAAACTCCTTTGCCCCCTCTGGAAGGAAACGGCGAGGCGCGGCCCGAGGCCGTCCTCCGGGTCATGGCCCTGGCCTCCTTCGCCGACTGGGTGGCCTCGGACCCGGAGTTCTTCCCCTACGGCCGCGACCCCCGCCGGGAAGACTACCTGGAGGAGGCCCAGGGGCTCGCCCAAAGGGCCCTGGACCGCCTGGGCTGGCCCGCCTTCGTCCCGGCCCAGAGGCAGGGCTTCCAGGAGCTTTTCCCCCACATCCCGAGGCCCAACGCCCTGCAGGAGCGCCTCCCGGCCCTCCTGGAAGGGGCGGTTGCTTCCCCGTCAGGGGAACACCTTGCGGGCCCGGCCCTCCTCCTGGTGGAGGCCCCCATGGGCATGGGCAAGACGGAGGCCGCCCTCTACGCCCACCACCTCCTCCAGGCGGGGCTCGGCCACCGGGGGCTCTACGTAGCCCTCCCCACCCAGGCCACGGCGAACGGCCTCTTCCCCCGGGTAAAGAGCTTCTTGGAGCGCCTGGCCGGGGGAAGCCCCCTGGAGCTTCAGCTCCAGCACGGCGCCGCCCTCCTCAACCCCCTCTACGCCGAGCTTCGGGAGAAGGCGGCGCCCCGCCAGGTGGGAGAGGAAGGGGAGGAAGGGGGCGCGGGGGCCTCGGCGTGGTTCTCCGCCCGCAAGCGGGCCATGCTGGCCCCCCACGGGGTGGGGACCCTGGACCAGGCCCTCCTCGGGGTCCTAAGGGTCAAGCACCACTTCGTCCGGCTCTGGGGCCTCATGAACCGGGTGGTGGTGCTGGACGAGGTCCACGCCTACGACGTCTACACCTCGGGCCTCCTCCAGGTCCTCCTCCGCTGGCTTAGGGCGCTCGGCTCCAGCACCATCGTGATGACCGCCACCCTCCCCCCATCGCGCCGGAGGGCCCTCCTCGAGGCCTGGGCGGGGGAGGAGGTGGGGGGAAAGGACCTCGGTCCCTACCCCCGGGTGGTCCTGGTGGGGGAGGGGGTGGAGGCCACTTCCCTGCCCCCGGCCCGGGAGGTCGAGGTGGGCCTCGAGGTCCTGCGGAAGGTGGAGGTGGAGCCGCTCGCCGGGAGGCTTCGGGAAGGCCTTCCCGGGGTGGTGGGGGCCATCGTGAACACCGTGGACCGGGCCCAGGCCCTCTACCGGGCCCTGGGGGATGGGAGGCCGCTCACCCTCGGGGAGCTCGCCCTACGCTTGGGGGAGGACCAGGGGAGCGAGGCCTGGAGGGAGGTTTTGCAGGCCCTTCCCGAGCGGAGAGACGAGGTGGTGGGGAAGGTCCTGGCGGACGGCACCCTGGTCTTCCTCCTCCACGCCCGCTTCCCCGCCGAGGAGCGGGCCCTCAGGGAAGGGGTGGTCCTCGCCCTCTTCGGCAAGGGGGGGCCGCGGCCCGAGAGGGCCATCCTGGTGGCCACCCAGGTGGCGGAGCAGAGCCTGGACCTGGACTTTGACCTCCTCTACACGGACCTCGCCCCCATAGACCTCCTCTTCCAGCGCTCCGGGAGGCTCCACCGCCACGAGCGGCCTAGGCCCGGGAAGCACGCCCGCCCGCGGCTCCTTTTGGGCGTGCCCAGGGACCTGGACTTCGGGAAGCCCCTCTACTGGGACGAAGTCTACGAGGACTACGTCCTGCTCGCCACCTGGCGGGCGCTTTCGGGGCGGGACCGCCTCCGCGTGCCCGGGGACCTCGAGGCCCTCCTGGAGGAAGTCTACGAAGGGGAGGACCCCGAAAGGTTCCCCGAGGGTCTGCGGGAGCGGGCGAGACGGAGCCTAAAGAACCTTCAAGAGCGGCAGGGCCGGGAGGCGGACACCGCTAGGAGGCTTTCCCTAAGCGAGCTGGGCCGCCTTCTCGCCTACTGGGATGAAGGCGCTTTGGTGGCCCAGGAGCGCCTCGAGGACGACGAGGAGAAGCCGGAAACCCAGCGCCTCCTCACCCGCCTGGGGGACCCCAGCGTGGCCGCCGTGCCCCTTTTCCGGGTGGGGGAGGGGCTTTTCCTGGACCGGGAGGGGCGGCATAGGGTGCTCCTCAAGGGGGAGGTCTCCCGGGAGGAGGTCGAGGCCCTCTTCCGGCGGGCGGTGCGCCTTTCCCGCTTTCCCGTGCCCCAGGACCTCTTGAAGGAGGAGCCCCCCGCCCCCTGGCGCAAGAGCGGCCTCCTCCGGGGTCTCCGCCCCTTGGAGGTGGGGCGGGTCTTCTCCTCGGGGAAAGGGGCCTTCCGGGTGGAGCTGGACCCGGAGCTTGGGGTGGTCTACGTCCCGGTCTGATTCCGTCAGCGGATGTCAGGATCCGAGCTTAGCCTGGTAGAGGAGGTGAAACCTTGGGTCACGTGCAAGCGTACCTTGGGACCAAGTTCAACCTGGTGGAGGAACCCTGGATCCCCGTCCTGAGGGAGGGGCAGGTGGTGGAGGTAGGCTTGCGGGAAGCCCTCTTGGGGGCCGGGGACATAGCCCGCATAGAGACCCCTTCCCCCCTGGAGGAGGCTGCCCTCCACCGCCTCCTCCTGGCGGTGCTCCACCGGGCCCTCATGGGTCCCCGCCGCCCGGAGGACGCCCTGGGCTGGTGGCGGGAGGGGCGCTTTCCCCAAAAGCCCATAGAAGACTATCTCAACCGCTACCGGGACCGCTTCTTCCTCTTCCACCCCGAGGCCCCCTTCCTCCAGGTGGCGGACCTCCCCGAGGAGAACCCCCTCCCCTGGAGCAAGCTCCTCCCCGAGCTGGCGAGCGGCAACAACCCCACCCTCTTTGACCACACCACGGAGGAGAACCTCCCCAAGGCCACCTACGCCCAGGCCGCCCGGGCGCTTCTCGTGCACCAGGCCTTCGCCCCCGGGGGGCTCCTCCGCCGCCACGGGGTGGGCTCGGCCAAGGACGCCCCCCTCGCCCGCCCTGCCCTCTTTCTCCCCACCGGGCGGAACCTGCTGGAAACCCTCCTCCTGAACCTCGTGCCGTATAGCCCGGAAGAGGATGCCCCCATCTGGGAGGTCCCGCCCTTGAGGTTTGGGGACCTCGAGGGCGGCAAGACCGGGTGGCCCCTCTCGGGCCGGACCCGGGTCTACACCTGGCCTGCCCGGGGGGTGCGCCTCCTGGACGAGGGGGACGGGGTGCGCCTCATGGGCTACGGCCCCGGGGTGGAGCCCTTAGAGGCCCCGCACCGCGACCCCATGGTGGCCCAGCGCCTGGACGCCAAAGGCCACCTCCTTGCCCTCAGACTTTCCCAGGAGCGGAGCTTCTGGCGCGACTTCTCCGCCATGCTCCCAAGGCAAGGGGGCAAGGTGGCCGCCACCCTCGAGCACGCGGAAAACCTCCAGGGGGAGCTGGAGGAGGAGGGCGAGGAGGTCCGGTTCGCCTTGAGGGTGCTCGGCCAGGTCTCGGACCAGGCCAAGATCCTGGACGTGCGCCGGGAGGTCTACCCCTTGCCCTCCGGGCTCCTCACCCTTAGGGCGGAGGTGAACCTGGAGAAGGCCCTGAAGGAGGCCGAGGCGCTGGGACAGGGCCTAGGGCGCCTCGCCCTCCAGGTGGCCCGGGCGGTGGTGGGGGAGCGGGACCGCAAGGAGCTTGCGGACTTTGCCAGCTCCCTCCCCCTGGAGCGCCTCTACTGGCACGCCCTGGACGGGGCTTTCCCCGGGTTTCTCGCCCGGGTGGGGGAGGAGGCTTCCCTGGACCTCTGGCGGGAGGCCCTGAGGGGGGCGGCCCTGGAGGCCTGGGGGGCCACCCGGCGCTTCCTGGGCACGGGGGCGCGGCACCTGAAGGCCCTGGCCGAGGGGGAGCGGCGTCTCTGGAGTCTACTTGGCGAGCTCGGTAAGGAGGTGCGGACGTGAGCCAAGGAGAGCGGTTTCTGGACTGGCTAGAGCGCCTTCAAGGCCAGAAGGCCTGGACGGCGGCGCGGGCGGCCCTCAGGCGGAGCCTGGCCTTTCCCCCGGGGGCGTACCCCAAGGCCATGCCCTACGTGGAGCCCTTCGTGGCCGAGGGGGGCTGGAGGCGCGAGGCCCATTATCTGGTGGCGGCCCTCTACGCCCTGAAGGACGGGGACCACCGGGCGGGCCGCACACTTGCCCGGGCCCTCCGGGAGAAGGCCCAGGACTCGGCCAGCGTGGAGAAGCGTTTTCTGGCTCTTTTGGAGGTGGACCGAGACCAGGTCGCCTTCCGCCTGCGCCAGGCGGCGGCCCTGGTGGAAGGAGGGATAGACTTCGCCCGGCTTCTGGAGGACCTCCTGGGCTGGTTTTCCCCGGAGCGGTACGTCCAGGCCCGCTGGGCGAGGGAGTTCTACGGCGCCGAGGCTTCGGAAGAGGAGAAGAAGGAGGTGGAGGCATGAAGCTTCTGGAAGTGCACATCCTGCAGACCGTGGCCCCGAGCAATCTGAACCGGGACGACACGGGAAGCCCCAAGGACGCCCTCTTCGGGGGCTTTAGGCGGGCCAGGATCTCCAGCCAGGCCCAGAAGCGGGCGGTGCGGGTGGCCTTTAGGGACTGGCTCCTCCTCTCCGAGGAGGAACGGGCGGTGCGGACGAAGCGGCTTGTGGAGGAGCTTCTCCGTAGGCTTGCGGGTGTGGAGGAGGAGCTCGCCCGCCGGGCCATAGAGAACGCCCTGAACGCCTTGGGTTTTGGGGTGAAGGAGGGGCGGACGGAGTACCTCCTCTTCCTGGGCCACCGCGAGCTTGACGCCCTGGCCCAGGGCATCCGAGAGAACCTCGAGGCCCTCTCGGGGGAGGTGAAGGGGAAGAAGAAGGCGGAGGTCTCCCCGGAGCTGAAAAAGGCCCTGGAGGCGGTCCTGGACGGGGGAAAGGCCGTGGACCTGGCCCTCTTCGGCCGGATGCTCGCCGACCGGCCCGAGCTCGGGGTGGACGCGGCGGCCCAGGTGGCCCATGCCCTCAGCACCCACAAGGTGGACCGGGAGTTTGACTTCTACACCGCCGTGGACGACCTCAACCCCAAGGAGGACACGGGGGCGGGGATGATGGGGGACGTGGAGTTCTACTCCGCCACCCTCTACCGTTACGCGGTGGTGGACCTGGAGAAGCTCGTGGAGAACCTTCAGGGGGACAAGGAGCTCGCCCTCAAGGGGGTCCTGGCCTTCCTCGAGGCCTTCGCCCTCACCCTGCCCTCGGGCAAGCAGAACAGCTTCGCCGCCCACAACCCACCCCTCTTCGTGGCCTTCCGGGCGGGGGAGGGGATGCCCCGGAACCTGGCCACGGCCTTTGAGGCCCCCCTTCGGCCTAAGGAGGAGGTCCCCCTCTCCCGGCTTTCCGCCGAGGCCCTCCTTAAGGAGTGGGCCCGGTTTGACCGGGTCTACGGGCCCCTAGAGCCCGAGTGGAAGGGCGTTTTGGACCTCACCGGGGCGGAGGGGGACGGCTTTCCCAGGCTGGAGGACCTGAAGGCCCTCAAGGAGAAGGCGGCGGAGGCCGTGAAGGTCCTTCTGGGGGTGTAGCGTGCCCACCCTCCTCCTCAGGCTCCAAGGCCCCCTGCAGTCCTGGGGCACCCGGAGCCGGTTTGACCGCCGGGACACCTGGCCCTACCCCACGAAAAGCGGGGTGGTGGGCCTCCTGGCCGCCGCCCTGGGCCGGGACCGGAGGGGGGACATCTCCGACCTGGCCGCCCTCCGCATGGGGGTTAGGGTGGACCGGAAGGGGGTGCTCAAGGTGGATTACCAGACGGCGCAGAACGTCCTCGCCGCCGACCTCAAGGCTAAGCGGGACGTGCAGAGCTGGCGGTACTTCCTCTCCGACGCGACCTTCCTGGTGGGCCTCGAGGGGGAAGGGAGCCTCCTGGAAACCCTCTACCAGGCCCTTCGGAACCCCCGCTTTCCCCTCTACCTGGGCCGCAGGAGCTACGTGCCAAGCCCGCCTCCTTTTCTCCCCGATGGCCTCGTGGAGGCCCCCTTGGCGGAGGCCCTCAGGGGCTACCCCTACCTTGCGGGCAAGCGGCCCCGGGAGGACCTGCTCCTGGTGCTCGAGGCCGAGGAAGGCCGCCTGGTCTACGACCAGCCTGCGGGGCCCTTCAGCGAGCGCCGCTTCGCCGCGCGGTATGTCCGCGAGGAGGTGCTTCCCAAGGAGGCCGTGCCGGAAGGCCCCCCGGCGTGGGAGGTGGCCCGTGTGGATCACTAAGCTTGTGCTGAACCCCGCTTCCAAGGCGGCCCGACGGGACCTGGCGAACCCCTACGAGATGCACCGCACCCTCTCCAAGGCGGTCTCCGGGGCCTTGGAGGAGGGCAGGGAGCGGCTTCTTTGGCGCCTCGAGCCCACCCGGGGCCTAGAGCCCCCCGTGGTCCTGGTGCAGACCCTCGCCGAGCCCGACTGGAGCGTGCTGGAAGGGGGCTACGCCCAGGTCTTCCCCCCCAAGCCCTTCCACCCCGCCCTGAGGCCCGGCCAGCGCCTCCGCTTCCGCCTCCGGGCGAACCCGGCGAAGCGCCTCGCCGCCACGGGGAAGCGGGTGGCCTTGAAGACCCCTTCGGAGAAGATCACCTGGCTGGAAAGGCGGCTTGAGGAAGGGGGTTTTCGCCTCCTGAAGGGGGAGAGCGGCCCCTGGGTGCGCATTCTTCAGGACACCTTCCTGGAGGTGCGGCGGAAAAAGGGCCAGGATGAGGCGGGAAGGCTCGTCCAGGTGCAGGCGGTGCTCTTTGAGGGGCGCCTCGAGGTGGTGGACCCCGAAAGGGCCCGGGCCACCCTGGAGCGGGGCATCGGCCCGGGGAAGGCTTTAGGACTGGGCTTGCTTTCCCTGGCCCCCTAGGAGGTCCATGCCCCCCGTTCCCAACGCCAGGAACCTCAAGGAGCTTCCCAAGTTCCGGGATGGCCTTTCCTACCTCTACGTGGAGCACGCCGTGGTGGAGCGGGAGGCGGGGGGCATCGGCGTCTACGACCAGGAGGGCCTCACCCTGGCCCCGGTGGCGGGGCTTGGGGTCCTCTTCCTGGGGCCTGGCACCCGCATTACCCACGCCGCCATCCGCCTCCTCGCCGAGAACGGGTGCACGGTGGCCTGGGTGGGGGAGGGGATGGCCCGGTTCTACGCCCAGGGCCTGGGGGACACCCGAAGCGCCGCCCGTTTTTACCGCCAGGCCCGGGCCTGGGCCGATCCGGCCCTGCACCTCCAGGTGGTGCTTCGCCTCTACCGGATGCGCTTTCCCGAGCCCCTTCCTGAAGGTCTGACGCTAGAGCAGGTGCGGGGCCTCGAGGGGGTGCGGGTGCGGGAGACCTACGCCCGCTGGAGCCGGGAGACGGGCGTGCCCTGGTACGGCCGGAGCTACGACCGGGGCAACTGGCGGGCCGCGGACCCCGTGAACCGGGCCCTCTCCGCCGGGGCGAGCTACCTCTACGGCCTGGCCCACGCCGCCATCGTCTCCATGGGCTTTAGCCCGGCTTTGGGCTTCATCCACACGGGAAAGCTCCTCTCCTTCGTCTACGACATCGCCGACCTCTACAAGGCCGACTACCTGGTGCCCGCCGCCTTCCGCACCGTGGCCGAGTCGGAGGAGGCCGTGGAGCGGAGGGTGCGCCGGGCCCTGCGGGAGGCCATCCAGGAGGGGAGGCTCCTGGAGCGGATGGCCGAAGACCTTTTGGGCCTTTTCCGGGGTCTGGGCCTCCCCGAGGAAGAGGACTTAGTGGAGGAAGACCCCACCCGCCCTGGGGGGCTTTGGGACCTCGAGGGGGAGGTGGAGGGCGGGGTGGCCTATGGTGATGATGATCCTGGAGAAGGTCCCGAAGAGCCTGAGGGGTGACCTCACCCGCTTTCTGGTGGAAGTGGACACCGGGGTCTTCGTGGGCCGGGTCAGCGCCACGGTGCGGGAGTTCCTCTGGGAGCGGGCCGTGGAGAAGGCCGAGGGCGGCAGGGTGGCCCTGGCGTACCGGACGAACAACGAGCAAGGCTTCGCCCTTAGGCTTCACGGCTACCCAGACCGCTTCTTGCGGGACTTTGATGGTATAGTGCTGGTGAGCGTTCGGAACGCCGAGGCGGTGCGGAAGGCGGAGAAGCTGACCAAGCAGGTTGCGAGATACAAAAAGCGCATCGCCAAGGGTTCCGAAGGGGATCTTGAAAGCCAAAACCCGTAGCTACTCCTAAATAGACACATAGAGGGGGGTTAGGGGCCATTTTTGCCGTCCTGGTCATGTGTAGTCCCCACGCACGTGGGGATGGACCATGCTCCCACGCCTCAGGAGGCAGGGTGAGGTAGTCCCCACGCACGTGGGGATGGACCGGGGACGGCCATTAAGCGAGGCCAGCACCTCCTCGTAGTCCCCACGCACGTGGGGATGGACCGGTCACGGTGCGCAGGAGCATGCCTGACGGGTGTAGTCCCCACGCACGTGGGGATGGACCGTACTCGGCCACTCCGGGCGGCGGCGAGCCATTGTAGTCCCCACGCACGTGGGGATGGACCGTACGGGCGGCGCTGGGCACGCATCACGGAGGCGTAGTCCCCACGCACGTGGGGATGGACCGTCCTATCTGCTGACCTATTGGGCGTGGCGGAGTAGTCCCCACGCACGTGGGGATGGACCGTGGCTCGTGTGGGGGAGGAGGGTCTGCTTCATGTAGTCCCCACGCACGTGGGGATGGACCGTTAGCGCGGACGGGAACACCAGCCAACCACATCGTAGTCCCCACGCACGTGGGGATGGACCGTACGGGCGGCGCTGGGCACGCATCACGGAGGCGTAGTCCCCACGCACGTGGGGATGGACCGGATCGGGCTTTGGAGCGTTTCAAGCGTGCTCGTGTAGTCCCCACGCACGTGGGGATGGACCGGCCAACGCCACGCCGTACCAGAACTGCCAGACCGTAGTCCCCACGCACGTGGGGATGGACCGTAGGGCAGGGTAACGGTGCGGGCCTGGGCCGAGTAGTCCCCACGCACGTGGGGATGGACCGTACGGGCGGCGCTGGGCACGCATCACGGAGGCGTAGTCCCCACGCACGTGGGGATGGACCAGGGGGTGGCGGACGGGGCGAGGGCTGCTCCTCCGTAGTCCCCACGCACGTGGGGATGGACCTCCGGCCCCAGCTTCTCCTTCAGAAACGCCACAGTAGTCCCCACGCACGTGGGGATGGACCGGAGGAGGTGAATGGCGGATACGGCGGCAATCGCGTAGTCCCCACGCACGTGGGGATGGACCGATGAGCGACCTGGTCGCCAAGGGGTCAAGCGCGTAGTCCCCACGCACGTGGGGATGGACCTTTCCCTCTGGCCCTGGGTGCGCAAGTTCTTCGTGGACTGGGGCTACCGGGGTCTTCGGGGACTGGCCTCCTCCCTGGGGCTTGCGCCGGAGGGGGTGGCCCGTCCCTACGCGGGGGTGCGTGGAGTCTGGGTGCGGGAGGGGGAGGAGGTGCCGGAGATTCCGCGGGAGGAGGGGTTCAAGCCCTTGACCAAGCGGTGGGTGGTGGAGCGGACCTTTGCCTGGCTTGGGCGGAACCGGTGGCTTTCCAAGGATTACGGTCAGCCGTCAGGCTACCTTGTCCAGAGCCCCCGGGTGAGCGAGGCTTGGGTCTATCTGGGCATGCTACGCTTGTTGGTGAAGCGGCTGGCCAGGGCCACCTAGGGCCACCTGAGGCTTAATAGAAGGCCTTTGCGACGGTTTCTTAGCCTCCAAAGATCAGACCACGTTCAAGGGTCTTCCGTCCCGGGCAAAGCGCCGGGGCCTGAGGAGGTTTAACCCCACCTGGGTCCCCGGCTGGGCCTCGAGGCGCACCCAGGCCTCCCCCTGGGGAAGCCTCACCCGGCAGAGGGTCTCCCCCCGGACCTGGCGCCGTTCCAGCACCAGGGCGGGGATGGGGCCACCCGGGGCCACTTCCTCGTAGCGGAAGGCCAGGAGGCCCTCCCCCTCGGGGAGGACGTTGGCCCGGCCAAAGGCGAGGAAAGTGGCCAGGGAGGAGGGGCGGGCGTAGAGCTCCCGGGGCGGGCCCACCTCCAAAAGCCTTCCCCCGGCCATCACCCCCACCCGGTCCCCCAGGAGCATGGCCTCCTCGGGGTCGTGGGTCACGTGGAGGGCTGTCACCCCTTCCGCCTTGAGGAGGGCCCGCACCTCCAGGCGCAAGCCCTCCCGCAGCACGGGGTCCAGGGCGCTATAGGGCTCGTCCAGGAGGAGGACCCGGGGCCTGCGGGCTAGGGCCCGGGCCAGGGCCACCCGCTGCCTCTGGCCCCCCGAGAGCTGGTGGGACCGCCGCCCCTCGAGCCCCCCAAGCCCCACCCGCTCCAGGAGGGCCAGGGCCTCCTTGCGGTTAGGGCGGGGCATCACCAGGAGGAGGTGGTCCAGGGCGGTGAGGTGGGGCCAGAGCCCCAGGTCCTGGAAGACGTAGGCCACCCGGCGCCCCTCGGGGGGAAGATGGGTCACGTCCTCCCCCTCCAGGAAGATCCTTCCCTTATCGGGTCGGAGGAGGCCCGCCACCAGGTTGAGGAGGGTGGTCTTGCCGCTCCCCGAGGCCCCCAGGAGGACGAGGATCTCCCCCGGGGCCACCTCCAGGTCCACCCCGCGGACCCCGGCCCCCCGGCCGAAGGCCTTGGTCACCCCCACGAGCCTCACCACCGCCTTCCACCCCCTAGGGCGAGGAGGGCCGAGGCGGCGAGGAGGGCGAGGAGGAGGCCGAGGGCCGCCGCCTCGCGGTAGAGCCCCCCGTTCAGGGCGCTGAGGACCGCCACTCCCACCGTTTCGGCCCCGGGGGCGTAGAGGAGGGAGGAGAGGGTAATCTCCGCCAGGGCCAGGGGGAAGACCAGGAAGAAGCCCGCCCGGGCCTGGGGCCGGAGGAGGGGGTAGCCCACCCGGAGCCAGGCCCGCCAGGGGGGGAGGCCGTGGACCCGGGCGGCGGCCACCCCCTGCTCCACCCTCACCCCTCCTTCCAGGGCCCGCAGGGCCAGGCTGGAGAAGCCGAGGAGGTAGGCGAGGAGGAGGAGCCACGGGGTGGCGTACAGGGGGGTGGGGGCCAGGAGGAGGATGAGGCCCAGGGCCAGGAGGGTGCCGGGGAGGGTGTAGGGCAGGTCCAGGGCGGCGCGGAGTCGGGCCAGGGCCGTGGGAAAGGGGCGCAGGGCCAGGGCCAGGAGGAGGGTGAGGGTGGCCGTGGCCAGGGCCAGGAGGAGGGAGTGGAGGAGGCCCTGGCGCACCAGGGGGAGGGCTAAGGCCTCCGCGAAGGCGGGCTCGAGGGCCCCCGTGTAGGGGTTGAGGAGGGCTTCCCGCAGGAGGCCCCAGGCGGCGAGGGCCAGGGAGGCCAGGGCGTAGAGGAGGAAGACCCCGCGGTAGAGGGGGCTTGGGGTAAGCCCCTCTGCGGGGGCGGCCTCCAGGGCGGGGGGGCGGCGCAGGAGGAGGGCGGGGAGGGCGAGGAGCCCCAGGAGGAGGCCCAGGGCCGCCGCCTCCCCCAGAGGGTCCGGGCTCAGGGGGCTGTGGAGGCGGGCGTAGGCCAGGGTGGGCAGGACGTAGACCCGGGCGGGCAGGCCCAGCACCGCGGGGATGCCGAAGTTGCCCAGGAGGGCCAGGTACACGAGTCCCCCCGTGGCCAGGAGGGCGGGGAGGAGGGGTGGGAGGAGGACGCGGAAACGCCGCCACCCCCGGACCCCGTGGACCCGGGCGGCCCGCAGGTGGGGGAGGAGGGGGTCCAGGGAAGGCCTCAGGAGGGCGTAGGCCATGGGGGCGTAGTGCAGGGTGAAGGCCAGGAGAAGGCCGAGGGTCCCGTAGGCCCTGACCCCCAGCCCCTGCAGGGTGAAGAGGACCCCCATGCCCGTGACGAAGGGGGGGATGTAGAAGGAGAGGAGGAGGAGGGCCTCGAGGCCCCGCCCCACCCCCCCGAAAAGGGCCAGAAAGGCGAGGAGAAGGCCTACGCCGAGCACCAGGAGGGTGCCCCCGGCGGAGAGGAGGAGGCTATTCAGGGCCACATCCCAGGCCGCGAGCGCCTCCCCCAGATGCCCGGCCCCCCGGGCGGCCAAGACCAGGAGGGGCAGGGCCGGCAGGAGGGCCAGGGCCCAGGGAAGGGGGGAGGGGCGCCCGAGCCCCGTCATCGGCGAAGGCCGAAGAGCTCGTTGAACCGGGCCAGGGTGGCGGCGTCCGCGAACCGGGCGGAGAGACCCACCGCCCGTTCCGGGGCCCCCTTGGGCCTGGGGGCCCCCGGCATCACCGGGTAGTAGCCCCGCTCGGCGAAGAGGCGCTGGGCCTCGGGGGAGAGGAGGAAGCGGAGGAAGCGGGCCGCCAGCTCGGGGCTCTTGCTCCAGGTGGGGATGGCCACGGGGGTGGGCACCAGGATGGCCCCGTCCCGGGGGTAGACCACCTCCAAGGGCGCCCCCTTGGCCGCCTCCTGCCGCAGGCCGAAGTCGGTGGTGATGGCAAGCCCATACTCCCCCCGGGCCAGCTTTTGCTGCAGGACCGGGTTGGACTGCTCCACCTGGAGGCCCTGGGCCTTGAGGCGGGCGAGGAAATCGAAGCCGAAGCGGGCGGCCAGGGTCCCCACCGTGGCCAGGGCCGCCCCCGAGTAGTTGGGGTCGGGCATGGCCAGGAGGCCCCGGTAGGCGGGCTTCAAGAGGTCCTGCCAGCGGGTGGGGAGCTCCCTTACCCTTTGCCGGTTGACCCCGAAGACGTTGTAGAGGAGGCGCACCTCGTGGTAAAGCCCCCCGCCCGGGGCGTACTGGACCGGGTAGCCGGGGACCGTGGGGGGCACCCGGCGGAGGAGGCCCTTGGCAGCCAGCTCCTTCAGGAACTCCTCGTTGGCGAACCAGAGGAGGTCGGCCTGGGGGTTGCCCGCCTCCAGCTCCGCCCGCACCTTGGCCACCACCTCCCCCGTGCCCGAGCGGAAGACCTTGACCTCCACCCCCGGGTTCTCCCGGCGGAAGGCCTCCACCAGGGCGTTCACGTCCGCCAGTATCTCCGAGGTGTACAGGGTTAGGCTTCCCTGGGCCGCGGCCAGGCCCAGGAGGAGCCCAAGGGCGATAGGGAATCCGCGCCGCATACGGGAAGACCCTACCGCCCCCCTGTCAGACCCGGGTCAGGGCTTGCACCACGGGGCCAGGGCCTGGTCCACCCGGGCCTGGGCCTCCCTGGTGGCCTCCCTGACCTCCTTGCGGCCCAGGACCACGGCCTGCTCCGCCTCGGCGATGATGTCCTTGACCTGCTGCAGGTTGTAGACGGGTAGCTCAGCCTTGGCGTAGGCCAGCTGCTCCCGGGCGGTGAGGGCCTGGGGCCAGGCCCGCACGTAGTCCTTCATGGCGGGGAGGCTCCAGCTGGCGCGGCGGGCTGCCACGTAGCCGGAGTCGATGCTCCAGCGGGCCTGGAGCTCGGGGCTCGTCATGAACTTGATGAACCGGAGAGTGGCCTCCCGCTTGGCCGGGTCGGAGCCCTTGAACAGGTAGAAGTTGGCCCCGCCCGTGGGGACTCCGTAGCGGACCTTCTTGGGCTGGAAGGCGGTGCCGAAGGGGAAGCGGGCGTTGTTGCGGATGAAGCCCAAGGAGCCCGTGGAGTGGTAGATCATGGCCACCTTGCCCGCGGCAAAGTCCCCGGGGGTGGTGCCCCAGGCGATCACCCCCTCGGGGCTCACCCGGTGCACCGCGGCCAGGTCCCGCTTGAACTGCATGGCCTGGCGGACGGGCTCCGTGTTGACCAGCACCCGGCACCCCCGCCCCTGGGGGTCGTAGAGGAGGCCCCCCGCCTGGATGACCAGGCCCTCCAGGAGCCAGGTGGAGCGGTCCTCCGTGGGGATGGCCACCCCGTAGCGCACCACCCGGCCCTGAGGGTCCCGCTTGGTGAGCCGCTTGGCGTACTCCACCAGCTCATCCCAGGTGGTGGGGGGCTTTTCCGGGTCCAGCCCGGCTTCCCGGAACGCCTCCTTGTTGTAGTAGAGGATGGGGGTGGACCGCTGGAAGGGGAGGCTGTACACCTTGCCGTCCAGGGTGGAGTTCATCATGAAGGCCGGGAAGAAGTCCGCCACCGCCCGCTTGAGCTCCGGGTCCTGGGCGATGTAGGGGTCGAAGGGCTCGATGGCGTTCATGGAAAGCAGGGTGAAAAGCTGCTGCGACAGGAGGATGGCGGTGTCGGGGGGTGTGCCCGCCTTGATGGCCGCCACCACCTTGGCCTGGTTCTCCTCGTAGTTGCCCCCGAACACCGTCTTGACCGAGATATCGGGGTTCTTCCGCTCGAACTCGGCCACGTAGGCCTCGATGAAGCGGGCCAGGGGGCCCGCCACCCCCACCGGGTAGTAGAAGGTTATGGTGGTCTTCTGCCCCAAGGCCGCGCCCATCACCAGAATCCCTGCCAAGAGCCACTTTCTCGCCATTTTCGTACCACCTCCTTAGCCCTTCAGGCCGCTATGGGCGAAGGACTCCACGAAGGCCCTTTGGAAGAGGGCGAAGGCCAACAGCACGGGAAACCCCACGAGCAGGGCCCCCGCCGCGATAAGGCCCCACTCCATGCCGCTTTCCGCGGAGCGGGCGAAGCTGGCGAACCCCAGGGAGAGCACCCGCTTTTCCGGGCTCTGCAGCACCACCAAAGGCCACAGGAACTCGTTCCAGTGGTAGACCAGGCTCACCAGGCTGAAGGCGGCCAGGTGGGGCCGTACCAAGGGCAAGAGGACCCGCCAGAGGATCTGCCGGGGCGTGGCCCCGTCCACCAGGGCGGCCTCCACCAGCTCCCGGGGGATCTGCCGGAAGCCCTGGCGCAGGAGGAAGGCCCCCGTGGCCGAGGCCACGTAGGGCAGGGCCAGCCCCGTGAGCGTGTCGGTAAGGCCCAGGGCCTTGAGGGTGAGGAAGTTGGGCAGGATGAGGGCCGAAGGAGGAAGGAAGAGCTGGAGAAGGACCAGGTGGAAGGCCCAGTCCCCACCCCGCCCAGCCATGTGGGCCAGGGCGAAGCCCGCGGTGGTCACGGTGACGAGCTGGACGGCGAGGAGGCCGAAGGCGAAGAGGGCCGTGTTGAGGTAGAGCCGGGGGAAGTCCGCCGAGGCCCAGGCGAGCCGGAGGTTCTCCAGGGTCAGGGGGCCCACCTCCCCGCGGTTGAGGCTCGCGGTGGGCGTGAAGGCGGCCAGGAGGGTGAACCCCGCCAAGGCCAAAAAGGGCAGGGCCACGAGGAGGGCCGGGATTTCCCGGAAAAGCCGCCGGAGCCCTTTGGCTGCGGGCCTGGCCACGGGAGCCGCCCGGCGCCGCAGGGCCTTAAGCGTCATAGTGCACCCCCCTTTCCAGCCGGGGCAGGGCCAGGAGGGCCAGGAGGCTGAGGAGGACCAGGAGGGCCAGGCTGAGGGCGGAGGCCGAGGGGAAGTCAAAGTACTCGAAGCCCAGGGTGTAGACCCGGTAGAGGAGGTGGTCGGTGGCCCCCACGGGCCCGCCCTTGGTGAGGAGGAAGATGTGGTCCACGTTGCGCAGGGCCCCTAGGCCGGCCATGACCCCCACGAAGAAGGTGGTGGGGGAGAGGAGGGGCCAGGTCACCTTGAGGAAGGCGGCCAAGCGGCCCGCCCCGTCCACGCGGGCGGCATCCAGGAGTTCCTTGGGGAGGTTCTGGAGGCCCGCCAGATAGTAGAGCATGTAGAGTCCGGCGTCCTTCAGGACCCCAACCAGGACCACGGCCAGAAAGGCCCCCAGGGGATCTCCCAGGGGGTTTTGCCAGCCCAGGCCCTGGAGGAGGCCCCTCAGGGGGCCTAAGGGGTTCAGCAGGTAGAGGAAGACGGCGGCGAAGGCCACAGTGGGGAGGACCACGGGGTGGAAGACCACGGCCCGGGCGGCCCGGCGCCAGCGGCCCTCCCCCTCCAAGGCCAGGGCCGCCAGGAGCCCGAGGAGGACGGAAAGGGGCACGGTGAGGAGCGTGTAGAGCAGGGTTACCTTCAGGGCGTTCAGGTTTTCCGGGGTGAGGAGGCGGGGGAGGGCGAGGAACCCTTCCCCGGCCACCCGGAGGGCCGGGAGGTAAGTGAAAGCCCCGAGAAAGAGGGCGGTGGGGAGGAGATAGGCCCAGACCCGCACGGTGTCTTCATACCGCTGCCAGGTCAGAACTCGGTCAAGGGGGAGGGTCCCATCGGCGCTCCACCGGTTCCTCGCATTCTGCTCCCTTACCTGTTTAAGTAGCATTCTGGGTCCGGGGCCGTGGCGGGTGAGTCTGGCGTGCGCAGATACGGGGGTACTCCCCTGCTCTTCGCTTCTTCGCTCCCCAGGACGGCGATGCCCCGGACGGGGAGACCCTGGTGCCCCGGTTCCGGGAGGGAGCTACGGGGACGTGCGGCAGCGGTGGGTCCTGGTGGAGGGTGAGGCCTGGGTCCACGGCGCAGGAGACCAAGGGGGTTTTATATCCTTGCTTTTCATACAGTGCAATGCTAAATTAGCGAGGATGATACCGAGGCGCCTCCAACCCCTTCTGGAAGCCCGCTTGGAGGAGGTCCCCGTGGTGGTGCTCACCGGTCCGCGGCAGGCCGGCAAGACCACCCTGGCCCTGGAGGTGGCGCAAAAGCGGGAAGCGCTCTATCTGGACCTGGAGTCCGATAGCGACCGGGCCAAGCTTTCTGCCCCTGAGCTCTACTTGGAGGCCCACCTGGGCCGCCTGGTCATCCTGGATGAAGTCCACCGTATGCCCGGGCTCTTTCCCCTCCTCCGCAGCCTCGTGGACCGCGCCCGAAGGCGGGGCCTCCGAAGCGGCCTCTACCTTCTCCTGGGCTCCCTCTCCCCCGAGGTGAGCCGCCAGGCGGGGGAGAGCCTGGCGGGCCGGGCAAGCTACCTGGAGCTTTCCCCCTTTGACCTCCTGGAGGTGGGCTGGGAAGCCGAGCCCTTCCTGTGGCTCCGGGGCGGCTTTCCTGAAAGCTTCCTGGCTCCGGGGGAGCGGGAAAGCTTCCGCTGGCGCCTGGACTTCCTTCGGTCCTACGTGGAGCGGGAGATCCCCCTCCTGGGAGGGCGGCTTCCCGCCGAGGTGCTCCGCAGGTTCCTCACCATGCTGGCGCACCTTCAGGGAGAGCGCCTGAACGTTTCTGAGCTGGCGCGGAACTTGGGGTTGGACGGGCGCACCGTGAACCGCTACCTGGATTTCCTGGCGGACCTCTACCTGCTGAGGCGCCTACCTCCCCTGGAGGCCAACGTGGGGAAGCGCCTGGTGAAAAGCCCCAAGGTTTACCTGAGGGACAGCGGCCTGGTCCACGCCCTTCTGGGGCTTAAGACCCTCGAGGACCTCCTGGCCCACCCGGTCGTGGGGCGAAGCTACGAGGGGTTTGTGGTGGAGAACCTCCTCCGGGTGCTTCCCGAGGGGGGTGAGGCCTTCTTCTACCGCACCCGGGCTGGGGCGGAGGTGGACCTGGTCCTCCTCCTTCCCGGGGGCAGGATCTGGGCTGTGGAGGTCAAGCGGAGCCTTGATCCCCGGCCTTCTCGAGGGTTCCACGAGGCCATGAAGGACCTGAGGCCCCAGGAGGCCTTCGTGGTCTACCCGGGAAAGGAAACCTTTCCCATCAGTGAGGGCGTTTTCGCCGCTCCCCTCTGGGCCGTGATGCAAAGGCTCTGGGCGAGCTAGGCACCCGCGCCTAGCCCACCTTGGGAAGCGCGGGCTGGGCCTCCTCCAGCTCCAGGCTTTGCTCCGCCTCATCCCAGCCCAAAAGGCCCGCCATGCGCGTTGCACCAGCCTAGGCAGGGCCTCCAAGGCCCTCTCCCGGCCCCAAAAGGCGAGACCCTTCCCCGCAGGCAAACCTACGAGGGAGAGGGTGGAACATTTTAGGGAGGCCCTTACGGAAGTCCGAAAGAGGCGGAGAGTCTTCCTTCTTCGTCAGCTTCATGTATCCGTCCGGGTTCAGGGAGGGGGGCCTAGCCCATCGCCTTGTGCCGGGGAGGAGGCAGAAGGGGAGAAGAAAGACCCTGAGGCTTTAGGTAAACTAAGGGGGTGGAGGTTATACCATGCCCTACCTGGTAGGCCCAAAGGGGCAGGTGGTCATCGCCAAGGAGATCCGTGAACGCCTGGGGATCGGCCCGGGCTGGCGGGTGGTCCAGCGCCTGGTGGAGGACCACGTGGAGCTCTACTTCCTTCCTCCACCCCACCGGGCCTCCCTCAAGGGCCTCCTCCGGGACCGGATCCGGGTCTCCCTTCCCGAGGAAGCCTGGACGGAGGCGCGGGAGAGGGCCTGGCGGGCCGCCTGGCCCGAGGAGGGAGAAGGGTGAGGGCCCTGGTGGATACGAACCTCCTCGTGCGCTACCTCACGGGGGACCCACCGCACCTGGCGGAGCAGGCCGCCCGGGTCCTGGATGGGGAGGAGACCCTCGGGATCACCGAGGTGGCCCTGGTGGAGACCGCCTACGTGCTGGAGTCGGTGTACGGGGTTCCCCGGAAGGAGGTGGTGGATGCTCTCCTCGCCCTGCTCCAGAAGGAGAACCTGAGGGCGGTGGGGGGGGACAAGGACCTCTGGATGCGGGCCCTCCTCCTTTGCCGCCCTTCCCGGAGGGTCTCCTTCGGGGACGCCCTGATCTGGGCGGCGGCCTTGGCCTCGGGGGTGAGGCGGGTGTACACCCTGGATGCCCGCTTCCCCCGGGAGGAAATCCAGGTGGGGCCTTAACTACCGCCGGGGTGGGTTGGCGCAGGAGCGGCGGGCTTTCCCCCTAGGTCCCCTGGGAGAGGGGCTCTTCCCTTCGGCCCTCCCTGGCCGCCATGCCGCACGAACCCTCGATGCTCCGGAGGGAAGGGGAAGGCTATCCAGGAGAGGCTCCCTCACATCTACCGCCGAAGGTCTCCTGGGCCCCATCCCCCCACACCCGAGGCCAGAGCAGCGGGGCTTAGCGAAGCTTTTCGCCCAGGCGCACGAGCCAGATGCGGAAGGGGCCCTCGGTGCCGGTGATGGCGAAGTCGTTGTCGTTGGCGATGGCCAGGGTCTGGCCGTCCTCCAAGAGGGCCAGGCCCTCCAGCTTGTCGGTGTCTATCTCGGGAAGCCTCCAGGTGTCCAGGAGGAGCCGCCGCTCGGGGAGGGCGATGCCCTTGGCCCGGTAGTCCACCCCCGCCTTGTCCAGCTCGGGGCTTGACCCCTCGGGGTGTTCCAGGAGGTTGGTCGCCTTGGCGAAGTCCACGAGGAAGATGCGGGCCCCTCCCTCCGCCCGCTCCAGGAGAAGGAGCTTCTCCTCCTTGAGCCAGGTGGCGGCGCTATACTTCAGGTCCCGGGGACGGTTGGGCTTCGGGTAGTCCTTGGGGTCGGAGAAGGGCACGAGGTACATCCCGGTGACCCGGGCCCTCAAGGGGTCGCTCACGTCCAGGCGGACCGCCCGGGCCACCAGGCTCCCGTCAAAGGCGGGGTCCTTGGTGGAGCCGATGGGGCTTTGCAGGAGGATCCAGGCGGTCTTGCGGTCCCCCGAGAGGGCCAGGTTCTCCAGGCCCCGGTTGTTGCGGCGCTGGCGCAGGATGGGAGGCAGGATGTCCCGGACCGGGTAGCTGGCGTTCAGGCGTACCCCCTGGGGCGTGTAGCGCATGAGGATCCGGCCTTCGGGGTCCGCGTGGACCAGGGAAGGGGAGTTCTCCTCCACCAACCAGAAGGCCCCGTCCGGGCCCACGGCTACGTCCTCGGGGTCCAGGCCGTCCGGGTCAAGGGGGAGGCGCCCCTGGCACCCCTTGTCGGTGAAGGGGACGTCCTCCCCGGGCAGGTTGGGCAGGCCGGTGATGGGCTTGCCTCCCAAGTTCCTCAAGGGCAGGGCCCTTTCCAGCTTGATCTCACGGCCCTCGAGGCGGAAAAGGGCCAGGGTGGGGGCGAAGCGGGGCAGGGGGAAGGACTTGCCCCCAGGGCAGTCCCCGTTGGGGCCGCGGTCCGTGAGCCCCACGAACCGGCCGTTTCCCAGGTAGGCCAGTCCCGAGCCCAGGGCGGGCAGGCGGTCCGTGGGCCAACCCGCCTGCAAGGCGGCCGCTATTTCTTCCGCGGTCAAGTGCGGGTTTAAGGCGGTGATGGGCGTGGGGGGGAGGGTGTACACGCCTACCACCTGGCCTCCTTGGGCCAGGGCCAACCCCAGGGCGAGGAGCAGGAGCCAGAGCGTCTTCATACGGGCCCAAGCCTAGGTTGAGCTTGTCAGGCCACGGTCAGGCCTTTCATGTTTGGGGGGCATCGTGGTCCTTCCCGCGGTGCCTAGGGCCCGGGCACGCGAACTCGAAGAAGATCCCAGCTGTAGGCCCCCGTACCCAGGTTCGTAGCGCCGTTCCGTCTTGGTCATGCTGGCCTTCTAGAAGGGCTCCTCGGGGCCGAAGCTTTTGACCCTGCGGGCGTAGGCCGTAAAGCCCCCTCCTCCTCGGGGAAAACCGGGGGCAAGCCAGCCCCCTTGACAATATCGCTCATTTTTGCTTAAAATCGCGCACAAGAATGGCCATAGCAGCCCATCGACGTCGGGAGTTGCTGGAGCTTTTGCGTCGGCACGGGGCCCTGAGCACCCGGGAACTGGCGGGCCACTTGGGGGTTTCGGAGGCCACGGTGCGCCGCGACCTGGCGGTCTTAGCCCGGCAGGGCCTCTTGCAACGGGAACACGGAGGGGCGCTCCTGCCGGAGCAAGAGCCCCTGTATGTGGAAAAGCTTCGCCGCAATCCCAGGGCTAAGGAGGCCATCGCCCACCGGGCGGCCGCCCTGGTGCCGGATGGGGCTACGGTGATCCTGGACTCGGGCACCACCACCTTGGCCCTGGCCCGCCTTCTGGCGGGGAGGCCCCTTAAGGTGGTGGCCCTGGACCTCCCCGTGGCCCAAGCCCTGGCCCAGGGGGCCACCGAGGTCCTCCTACCCGGGGGAAGGGTGCGGAACGGCTTCTACAGCCTGGTGGGCTCCTGGACGGAGGAACTCCTGGGGCAGGTGCGGGCGGACCTCTTCATCCTGGGAGCGGATGCCTTCCACCTGGAGGGGGTCACGAACCATACCTTTGAGGAGGCTGCGGTGAAGCGCAAGGCCATGGCGGTGAGCGGGCGCACCATCCTCCTTTCCGATCGGAGCAAGTGGGGCAAGCGCGCCCCCGCCTTCGTGGCCCCCCTCGAGGCTCTGGACCTGGTGATCACCGACCTGGAGGAGCCTGCCCTTCGCGAGCGGGTCAAGGTGGAGGTGGTGAGTGGAACGCTTTAGAGCCATTTTCGGACACAAGCCCGTGATCGCCATGGTGCACCTGAAGGCCTTGCCGGGCACCCCCCTCTACGAGGGAGACCTGGAGGCCATCGTGGCCGCGGCCCAAAGGGACCTGGTGGTCCTGCAGGAGGCCGGGGTGGATGCGGTCATGTTTGGCAACGAGAACGACCGGCCCTACGAGCTCTCCGTGGACCGGGCCAGCGTGGCCGCCATGGCCTACGTGATCGGGCGCCTCCGGTCCCTCATCCGCGTTCCCTTTGGGGTGGACGTGCTGTGGGACCCTCTGGCCACCATGGCCTTGGCCGCCTCCACGGGGGCCCGTTTCGCCCGGGAGATCTTCACCGGCCTCTACGGTTCGGACATGGGCCTTTGGCAGGGACGGGCGGCGGAGGCTTTGCGTTACCGCAAGCGGCTCCTAAGGGACGACCTTTTCCTCCTCTACAACATCTCCGCCGAGTTCGCCTCCCCCCTGGATGCCCGGCCCCTGCCCGAGCGGGCCCGGAGCGCCGTCTTTTCCAGCCTCGCCGACGCCATCCTGGTCTCGGGGCCCATGACCGGGGAAGGGGTGTCCCTGGAGCACCTGCGGGCGGTCAAGGAGGCCCTTCCTGGGGTTCCCGTCTTGGCCAACACCGGGGTACGCCACGAGACGGTGGCCGAGATCTTGGAGGTGGCGGACGGGGTCATCGTGGGCACCGCCCTGAAGCGGGATGGGGTGACCTGGAACGAGGTGGACCCAGAGCGGGCCCGGGCCTTCATGGCGGCCGTGCGGCAGGCAAGGGGGTAGGCGTGGTCGTGGGCGTGGACGTGGGCACCACGGCGGTCAAGGTTCTCCTCCTGGACGAGGAGGCCCGTCCCCTCCGTTCTTGGGAACACCCCCATGCCCTCCTCACCCCCCGCCCGGGCTTCGCCGAAGAGGATCCGGAGGCCTGGTGGCAGGGGGTGGTGGAAGGCCTGCGCAGGGTGCTGGCAGGCCTGGACCCTAGGAGGATAAGGGGCCTTGGGGTCTCCGGCATGGTGCCCGCCCTGGTGTTGCACGATGCCCGGGGCAGGCCCCTCGCCCCCGCGCCCCTGCAAAACGATGCCCGGGCCGTGGCGGAGATCCTCGAGCTCAAAGGGCGCTTTGGGGACGACTGGCTCTTCGCCCGCACGGGGGCCACCTGGAACCAGCAGGTGGTGGCCCCCAAGCTCCTTTGGTTCCGCCGGCACCGGCCCGAGGTGTGGGCGGGGGTGCGCTGGGTCTCGGGTTCTTACGAGCACGTGACGTTCCGCCTCACAGGGGTGCGCTACCAGGAGGCCAACTGGGCCCTGGAGTCGGGGCTTTGGGACCCCCAGGGGGAGACGTGGTTGGCCGAGGTCCTGGAGGCCGTGGGGGCCGACCCTGTCCTCCTCGGCCCCGTCCGGCGCCCCCTGGAGGTGGTGGGGGGGCTCACGCGGGAGGCGGCCGCGGTCACGGGGCTCCCCGAGGGCCTCCCCGTGATCGCCGGGAGTGCCGACCACATCGCCGCCGCCTTGGCCGCGGGCCTCCTGGTCCCGGGGGAGGCGGTCATCAAGCTGGGGGGAGCGGGGGACTTCCTCTATGCGGTGGACCGTTTTGACCCCGTGCGGGAACTCTTCATAGACTTCCACGACGTGCCCGGCCTCTTTGTCCTGAACGGCTGCATGGCCACCACGGGGAGCCTCCTCCGCTGGTTCCGGGACGCCTTCCGGCCGGGGGTGGGCTTTGCCGAGCTGGACCTCGAGGCCGAGCCCGTGCCCCCTGGAGGAGAAGGGTTGCTCGTCCTCCCCTACTTCCTGGGCGAGAAGACCCCCATCCACGACCCCGAGGCCCGCGGCACGGTGGTGGGCCTGACCCTGGCCCATACCCCCGCCCACCTCTGGCGGGCCCTGCTGGAAGGGGTGGCCTACGCTTACCGGCACCACGTGGAGGTGCTGGAGGGCAGGGGCCATAGGGTGGAGCGGTACTTCGTGATGGATGGGGGGGCGAGGAGCGCCCTCTGGCGGCGTGTCCTGGCCAGCGTCCTGGAAGCCCCCGTGCACCACCTGGCGGGGGGTGAGCGGGGAAGCGCCTACGGGGTGGCCTTCCTGGCGGGGGTAGCCGCGGGGCTTTGGGGGTTCCAGGACCTAAAGCGGGAGGTGGCCGGGGTCACCGAACCCGAGGTCGGTTGGACGCAGGTCTATCGGGAGCTTTATCCCCTTTACCGGGAGACCTACCGGAGGCTCAAGGACCTTTATCCCAAGCTCGGAGGTGCCTATGCTTAACGCCCTGGTCACCGGAGCGGGAACGGGCATCGGGGAAGCCATCGCGCGGCGGTTGGCGCGGGACGGCTTCAAGGTCTATGTCACGGACCTAGACCTGGAGGCGGCGCGGCGGGTGGGGGAGGAGCTGGGCATGCCCTACCTCCGGGTGGACGTGACCCAAAGGGCGGACCTGGAGGCGGCCCGCGCCCGGGTGTTCGCGGAGGACGGCCGCCTGGACGTGCTGGTGGCCAACGCCGGGGTTTCCACCATGAACCGCTTCCTGGACCTTACGGAGGAGGAGTGGGACTTCAACTTCCGCGTGAACGCCAAGGGCACCTTCCTCACCCTCCAGACCTTCGCCCGGGGCATGGTGGACCAGGCGCCCATGCCGGGACGGGAACTCAGGGGTAAGATCATCGTTACGGCCTCCATGGCCGCCCGCCAGGCGGCCCCCCTCCTCGCCCACTACTCCGCCAGCAAGTTTGCGGTGCTGGGCCTGGTGCAGGCGGCGGCCAAGGAACTGGCCCCCTACCGGATCGCCGTGAACGCGGTGAACCCGGGTTTCGTCCGAACCTCCATGCAGGCCCGGGAGGTGGCGTGGGAGGCCAGGCTTCGGGGTATCCCCCCGGAGGCGGTGCTCGAGGACTACGTGCGCCAAACCCCCTTGGGCCGCCTGGAAACGCCCGAGGACGTGGCGGGGGCGGTGAGCTTCCTGGCGGGGCCCGATTCGGACTTCATCACCGGGGAGGCCTTGGAGGTGAACGGTGGGGCCTGGATCTTTTAAGCCCCTCCGGGCGTTGGCCAACCTTCTCCTCTTCGCCTTCAGCCTGGCCTTCCTTCTCCCTCTCCTGTGGACCCTGCGGAGCGCCCTCCTCCCTGAGGGGCTGGCCTACGCCCTGCCTCCCGCCTTCGGTCCTTGGACCCTGGAGAACTTCATCAGGGTGCTGGAGGGGCCCTTTGGCCAGGCTTTCCGCAACAGTTTTTTGGTGGCCTCCCTGGTGGTGTTGGTGGGCCTGCCCCTGGCGGCGGGGCTGGGGTACGCCCTGGCCCGCTACCGTCTGGGAGGGCATGGCCTCCGCTTCGCCGTCTTGGCCACCCAGATGCTTCCCCCCATCGTCTTAGCCCTCCCCCTCTTCGCCCTCTTCCGGGAGCTGGCCCTTTCCGGAACGCTCGCCGCCTTGGTTCTAGCCTACCTGGCCTTTGCCCTTCCCTTCATGGCCTGGCTCCTCATGGGCTTCTTCCAGGGGTTCCCCCGGGAGCTGGAGGAGGCGGCCTACGTGGACGGGGCTACCCCCCTCCTGGCCTTCTTCCGGGTGGTCCTTCCCCTCTCCGCGCCGGGCCTGTTCGCAGCGGGGGTGCTGGGTTTCCTTATCTCCTGGAACGAATTCCTGTTTGCCCTGCTCCTCTCCGGGCGGGAGACCCAGACCATCCCCGTGGCCCTTTCCACCCTCATCACCCAGCGGGGGGTCCTCTTCGCCCAGGTGGCGGCGGGGGTGGTGCTGTCCGTTCTTCCCGTGGCCCTTCTCGCCCGCGTGGTGGACCGGTATCTGGTGGAAGGTCTCACCCTGGGGGCGGTGAAGTGAAGGAGGTGGCGGCGATGAGGCGAATGCTTGCGGTTGCGGCACTGGCGATGGGCCTTGCCCTGGCCCAGGGCGTGGTCCTCCGGGCCCTCATGGAGGACGTGCCCGAGACCCGGATCATCGAGGAACTCCTTCCGCAGTTTGAGAAGGAAACGGGGATCCGGGTGGAGTTTGAGAAGGTCCAGTATTCGGCCATGCACGACAAGCTGGTGGCCCAGCTCTTGGCCCCGCAAAGCGCCTACGACTTCCTACAGGTGGACTTCCTCTGGGCCGGGGAGTTCCCGGCTGCGGGGTGGCTGGAACCCTTAGAACCCTTCGTGAAGGCCAGCGGGTTTGACCTCTCCGCCTACTACCCTTCCATGCTGGACCTGGTGGGCTATTACCGGGGCACCCTCTACATGATCCCCATGTACAACTACGCCATGGGGCTCATTTATCGGAAGGACCTCCTGGCCAGGAAGGACCTCCAGGACCGGTTCCGGGCCCAGTACCGGCGGCCCTTGGCCCTGCCCAAGACCCTGGAGGAGTATGTGGACCTTTCCCTCTTCATGGCCAGGCACGCCGGGGTGGCGGGGGCGGCCATGCAGGGGCAACGGGGCGACCCCAACTTTATGGAGTTCTCCAACTACCTCTTCGCCGCGGGCGGGGACTACGTGGACAAAAACTGGCGGGTCACCCTGAACACCCCTCAAGGGGAAAAGGCCCTCACCCTTTACGTGCGCAACCTTCGCCAGGGGGCGCAGAAGGGGGCCCTGAACGCCAATCTGGACGACACCTTCCGGGTCATGTGCCAGGGAGGGGCTTTCAGCATGATCACCTACTGGTGGATGCTTCCCCAGCTGGACGACCCCAAACAGTGCCCCAAGGTGGCGGGCAAGGTGGCCCTGGCGCCCATGCCCGGGGGGAGCGGGGTGAACGGGGGCTGGGGCTGGGCCATTCCCAAAAACAGCGCCAACAAGGAAGCGGCTTGGCGGTTCATCTCCTGGGTGGAGTCCAAGGCCATCGTGCGGGAGCGGGCTTTGCGGGGGCACGCCCCCACCCGCAAGGACGCCTTCCAGGATCCCGAGGTCCTAAAGCGCTACCCCTACTACAGGGAGGCGGAGCGGATCATCGCCCAGGCGAAGAAGGTGCCCATCTTCGCCTACACGGCGGAGATGGAGGACGTGGTGGGCCGCGAGGTGAGCCTGGCCGCGGCGGGGCAGAAGGGGGTTAGGCAGGCGCTTCAGGACGCGGCGAAGGGCCTCGAGGGCCTCCTCAAGAAGGCGGGGCTTTTGCGGTGAAGGGGAAAGGGGCAGGCCTCCTCCTGGCCCTGCCGGGGCTTCTGGTCCTGGCCGGGGTGGTGGGCCTGCCCCTCCTCTACGCCCTGCGCCTCTCCCTCACGGACTACTCGTTCCTCAGGCGGGAGGCCTCCTTCGTGGGCTTCCAGCGCTACGGGGAAGCCTTTCGCGACCCCTACTTCCTCCACGCCCTGGGCCTCACCGCCCTTTACGTGGCCCTCACCGTGGGCCTCACCCTGGCCCTCGGCCTCCTGCTGGCCGTCCTCCTGAACCAAAAGCTCCCCTTCAAGGGCCTCCACTACTTTGCCGTGAGCCTGCCCATGCTCATCGCCCCGGTGGGGGTGGGGCTCATCTGGAAGATGATCCTGCACCCGGAGTTGGGCATCCTGGCCTACCTCTTTGGGGGGCGGGACTTCCTGGGGGACGCCCGCTTGGCCCTCCTCACCCTGGCCCTGGTGGACGTGTGGCAGCAGCTTTCCTTCGCGGCCCTGGTGATCCTGGCGGGCCTCAGGAGCCTGCCCAGGGAGCCCTTGGAGGCCGCCTATGTGGACGGGGCTACCCCTTGGCAGGCCTTCTGGCGGGTTACCTTTCCCCTTCTCCTTCCCGTTTTGGGGGTGCTTCTCATCCTTCAGACCGTGGCCGAGATCCGCACCTACGACCTGGTGTACGTGCTCACCCGGGGTGGCCCGGGCACGGCCACGGACCTGGTGAGCTACTACATCTACCGCAAGGCCTTTTTGGGTTTGGACCTTTCCGGGGCCAGCGCCATGGGCTACCTGCTCCTCCTCTTCACCCTCTTTCTGGTGGCCCTTTACTACCGGAGGCTGACGCAGCCCTGACAGAGGGGGTGAAGGATTCCCTGTGGTGGAGCTTCGCATGGCGACCAAGCGCTACGGGCGCACCGTGGCCGTGGACCGGGTGAGCCTCGAGGTGAGGGAGGGGGAGTTTTTCAGCCTTCTCGGGCCCTCGGGTTGCGGGAAGACCACCACCCTCCGCCTCATCGCCGGGTTTGAGCGCCCCGACCAGGGGGAGGTGGTTTTGGCGGGGGAGCGGGTGGAACACCTTCCTCCGGAAAGGAGGCCCATCGGCATGGTGTTCCAGAGCTACGCCCTTTTTCCCAACATGACGGTCTTCGGCAACGTGGCCTTTCCCCTCCGCCTGAGGCGGATTCCCGAGGAAAGGGTGCGCCGCCGGGTCGGGGAGTTATTGGAGATGGTCCACTTAAGCGGTCTGGAGGGCCGTTTCCCCAAGGAGCTTTCCGGGGGGCAGCAACAGCGGGTGGCCCTGGCCCGCGCCCTGGCCCGGGAGCCCAAGCTCCTCCTCTTGGACGAGCCCCTCTCCGCCCTGGACGCCAAGATCCGGGAGGAGCTGAGGGGCGAACTCAAACGCCTGCAGCGGGAAACGGGCCTGACCGCCATTTACGTGACCCACGATCAAGAGGAAGCCCTGGCCCTCTCCGACCGGGTGGCGGTGATGCGGGAGGGGCGGGTGGAGCAGGTGGACACCCCCCTCGGCATCTACGCCCGCCCCAAGACCCCCTTCGTGGCCCGCTTCGTGGGCCAGGGGGTCTTGGTGCCTGGGGAGGCCCGGGGTGGGACCTTCCATCGGGAAAGGCCCTGGCCCGTGCGGGTGGAAGGGGAGGGAAGGGGCTACCTCCTCCTGCGCCCCGAGGCCTTAAAGCCGTCTCCGGAGGGGTTTCTGGAGGGCGAGGTGCGCCTCGCCACCTACCTGGGGAGCCTGGTGCGCCTGGAGGTGGAGGTGGACGGCCTCCTCCTCAAGGCGGACGTACCCCCCGAGGAGGCCGTGGGGATGGGGGAGAGGGTCCGCCTGCGCCTGCCCGAAACCGCCCCCTTCGTGAAGGAGGAGGCATGATCCTGGGCTTCCGGCCACCCAAGGACCCCGAGGGCTTCCTGGAGTACGCCCGGAAGCTTGAGGGACGGTATGGCTTCATCGAGGTTCCCGGTTCGGCAGCCGAAGCTCTGGGGGAGGTGGTCCTCGAGGCCCGCGCCATGGGGTACCGCCTCACCTACCACGCCCGCTACCTGGACGTCTATCCCGCCTCCCCCGAGCCCCGCATCCGGGAGGCTTCCCTACGCCTCCTGGAGGAGGACTTGGTGCGGGCGGCCCGCATGGGGGCGGAGCTCGTGAACGTGCATGCCGGGAACATCCCCTGGACGGACTATCCCCCAGAGGGCCTCTCCCCGGCCCACGAGGCCCTGCGCCGGGCGGAAAGGAGCTTGCGGGAGGAGGCGTTGGAGCGGGCCCTGGAGGCCTTCGCCCGCCTGAGCCGGTTGGCCTTGGACCTGGGGGTCCGCCTGGCCCTGGAAAACCTCCCCGCTCCCCAGGAGTTTCCCCGTACCCCGGGGGAGATGGCCCGCTTCCTGGCGGTGCCCGACCTTTACTTCTGCCTGGACCTGGGGCACGCCCAGATGGCGGGGGAGCCGCCGGAGGCGTTTCGCACGGCCTTGGGTTCCCGCCTGGTGCACGTCCACGCCCACGCCAACGACGGCCGCTACGACCTGCACCTGCCCCCGGAGCCCGAGGCCCTCCGCCCCTTTGTGGAGCTTCCCTGCACCCTTTTGGTGGAGTTGCCGCCGAGGAGCCCGGAGGAATACCTGGCGGTGCATGAGCGCTTGGCCTTGACGGGGCTCGTCCCCGAGGCAAACGGGAGGTGATGCGATGAAGGCAAGGAACTGGATGGGATACGGCTTGGGGCTTCTTGTGGCCCTGGCGGTAGGGGTAGGCTTCAAGGGCTTGGGTGGCCTGGCCCAGGCCGGGGTGCAGCTTCCCCCGGAGCTGGACACCCCCTATATCCGCGACCTGGCGGCCAAGGCCCGGGCGGAGGGTGGGGTGATCAACTCCTACGGGATGCCCAACGACTGGGCCAACTACGGGGGGATCTTCGCCGAGTTCCAGCGGCTCTTCGGCATCCGCCAGCAGGACATCGACATGGGGAGCGCCGTGGTCCTGGCCCGCATGCGGGAGGAGAACGCCAGCAAGAACGACATCGCCGACCTCAAGCCCGCCTTCGCCATGACCCTGGCGGAGGAGGGGCTCACCCTGCCCTACCGGGTGACCTCCTGGGCGGCCCTCCCGGCGGGGCAGAAGGGGGAGGGAAAGGAGGGTTCCACCTGGTACACGGGATACAAGGGAACCCTGGGCTGGATCGTCAACACCCGGCTGGTTAAGAAGGTGCCCAGGACCTGGAAGGACCTGGAGAACCCCGAGTACAAGGGGCTCATCCAGTACCAAGACCCCCGGGCCACGGGCACCGGGGTGGCTACCATCATGGCCGCGGCCTACGCCTTGAGCGGGGACCCCTACAACTACAAGGCGGGGGTGGACTTCTTTGCCCGCCTCCACAAGCTTGGGGTCATCGGGGCCGTGGAGCCCAAGGTGACCACCGCCAAGTTCGAGCGGGGGGAGGTGGGCATCTTCATCAACTACGACTACAACCTCCTGGCCTGGAAGGAGCGCTTTCCCTTCCCCACCGAGGTGGTCATTCCCCAAGACGGCAGCCTGGCTAACGGCGGGGGGATCATCGCCGCCCGGAACGCGCCGCATCCCAACACGGCTAAGCTCTTCCTGGAGTTCATCTTTTCCAAGTACGGCCAAGGGCTCTTCGCTAAGGCGTTCGTCTCCCCGGTTCGGCCCGATGTGGACCTCCCCAAGGAGGTGGCGGCCAAGTTCCCGCCTAAGAGCGCCTACGCCAAGGTGAGGTTCGTGGATTACAAGAAGGAGGAGGCCATCTCGGAGGCTCTGCAGAAGTACTACGCCGAGACCATCCGGTAAGCGTTCTGGGGCGGGGCCCTTCCCCGCCCCTTTCCTTCCCATGCGCGGCGAACGCCTTCTCCTGGTCCCCGGGCTTCTCTTCCTGGCCCTTTTCTTCGCCTACCCCCTGTGGGCCATCCTGGAGCGGAGCCTGGCCTCCCCCGAGGGCCCCACCTTCCTCCGCTACGCCAAGGCCCTCACCGCCCCCGCCTACCTCGAGGCCTGGCGCAACTCCCTCCTCTTCGCCACCGCCTCTACCCTCCTTGCCGCCGTGGGCGGCATCTTCGTGGCCTACTGGACGGCGGGCCTGCCCTTGCGGGCCAAGCGCCTCCTGCTTTCCCTTTACGCCATCCCGGTTTCCCTCTCGGGCCTGGTGGTGGCCTTCGGGTTCATCGTCCTCCTGGGCCGCAACGGGGTGGTGAACCAGCTTTTGGCCCTGTTGGGGGTGCCTCGCTTTGACCTGTACACCTGGACGGGCCTCCTCTTGGTCTTTCCCTTTTACAACGTCCCCCTCTTTGCCCTGGCCCTGATACCCCTTCTGGAGAGCCTGGGGAGGGAACTTTTGGAAGCGGCGCGGGCCTCCGGGGCCACGCCCTTCCAGGCCTGGGTGCGGGTGCTCCTGCCCAACCTTATGCCCGGCATACTGGCGGGAAGCGCCATTGTCTTCGCGGGCATGATGGGGGCCTTTGGCACCGCCTTGGCCCTCACGGGCTTCGCCAAGAACCTCCTCTCCTTGCAGATCTATAGCCTGGTGGCGGAGAGCACCTTTGACCTGCCCCAGGCCGCGGCCCTGGCGGCCCTCCTCATGGCCACGACCGGTGTGGGCCTTTACCTGCTGGCCCTGTGGGAAAGGCGGGTGCGGCGATGAGGTGGCTGGGTTGGTCGCTTTTCATCTTCTTTCTCCTTTACCTGCTCCTGCCCATGGTGGCCCCGGTGGTCTACTCCTTCAGCCGCATGTGGCTGGGCCTCTTACCCGAGGGGTTCACCCTGGACTGGTACCGGAAGATCTTCACCGACCCCAAGTACCTGGAGGCCGCGCTCCTCTCCCTGCGCGTGGCGGCGCTGGCGGTTTTCCTGAACGTGTTGGTGGGCGTGCCCACCGCCTACGTGGCCTACACCTGGTCGGGGGGAGTAGGGGAGGGGCTTAGGCGGCTTCTCCAGGTGCTGCCCCTGCTGGTGCCCCCCCTGGTCGTGGGTCTGGGGTTTCTCCTCGCCTTCAACCGGCCCCCCTTGGCCCTTTCGGGGACCTTGTGGATCGTGGTCCTCGGCCATGCGGCCTTGGGATTTCCCTTCTTCTTCCGGACGGTGTACGCCGGGCTTTCGGGCCTCGAGGTCCGCCTGCTCATGGAGGCGGCGCAGGCTTCGGGGGCGGGTCTTTGGGCCCGCATGCGGTACGTTCTCTTGCCCAACCTTCTGCCGGCAGTGCTTTCCGGAAGCCTTGTGGCCTTCGCCATCTCCATGGGGGAGTTTGAGGTGACCAGCATGGTGGCGGGTTTTGGCACGGTAACCCTTCCACTTCTGCTCTTCCAAAGCCTTCGGGAGGATTTTCGTGCGGCCAGCGCGGTGGCTAGCCTCCTCCTGTACGCCACCTTGCTGGCCCTGGTGGGGCTAACGCTTTTCCGGCGGCGGTAGGCTGGTCGAAGCCTTCGCTAGAGTGAAGGGGTGGAGGGCTTCTACCTGGTCTGCGGCGAGGGGCTTTCCCAGGAGGCGAACCGCTCGGCCCAGGGTCTTGGCCGCTTTCTCCTGGAAAACCCGCCCAGGGGCCTTCTGGACGCGGTGCCCGCCTATGGCACCCTGTACCTGGAGTACGACCCGCGGTTTCTCTCCCGGGGGCGGCTCCTTAGGCTCCTCCGGGAGGCGTCCCTTGGGGTTGGGGAAGAGGAGCGGGTGGTGGAAATCCCCCTGCGCTACGACGGCGAGGACCTCCCCGAGGTGGCGGCCCGCACCGGCCTCTCCTTGGAGGAGGTGAAGCGCCGCCACCAAGCCCCCCTCTACCGGGTCTACGCCCTGGGCTTCACCCCGGGCTTCCCCTTCATGGCCCCCGTGGACGAGGCCCTCCGCCTGCCCCGCCGGGCCCACCCGAGGCCCAGGGTGCCCGCCCATGCGGTGGCCATGGCCGGGCCGCAGACGGGCATCTACCCCCTGCCTTCCCCCGGGGGTTGGCACCTCTTGGGCACGGCCCTGGTGGCGGTGTACGACCCGCACCGGGAAGCGCCCTTCCTCCTCCGTCCCGGGGACCGGGTGCGCTTCCGGGAGGCGGAGGGCCCCACCCCCAGGGAACCTGAACCCCTGGAGCTCCTGCCGGAGGAGCCCCGGTTTCCCGCCCTCCGGGTGGAGGAGCCGGGCCTTATGGACCTGGTGGTGGATGGGGGGCGGTTTCTGGCCGGGCATTTGGGCCTGGCCCGCTCGGGCCCCCTGGACCCAAAGGCCGCGGCCCTGGCCAACCGGCTTTTGGGAAACCCGCCCGGCGCCCCCCTCCTGGAGGTGGCCTACCGGGGGCCGGTCCTCACGGCCCTAAGGGACCTGGTGGCGGCGGTGGCCGGGCACGGGTTCGTCCTCCTGCTGGAGGGGGAGGAGGTGGCCTTGGGCCAGAGCTTCCTCTGGCGCAAGGGGCGCACCCTGCGCTTCCTGCCCCGGGGAAAGGGGGTGAGGGCTTACCTGGCCCTGGCGGGGGCCCTCGAGACCCGCCCCTTCCTGGGCTCCGTCTCCCCCGACCTGAGGGGCCGGATCGGCAGGCCCCTGCGGGCGGGGGATGTCTTGGGGCTTGGGGCGGAGCGCCCCGCCCGCCCGGGCCTGGCCTATCCCGGGGGGGGCCTCGAGGGTCCCCTTCGGCTCCGCCTCCTCCCTGGGCCCCAGTTCACGGAGGAGGCCTGGAGGGCCTTTCTCTCCGGACCCTTCCGCGTGGCCCGGGCGGACCGGATGGGGGTGGAGCTCCTGGGCCCTCCCGTCCCCGGGGGGGAGGGGCTTTCCGAGGCTACTCCCCTGGGCGGGGTGCAGGTGCCTCCCTCCGGGCGGCCCTTGGTTCTTCTGGCGGATAAGGGGAGCCTGGGGGGGTACGCCAAGCCCGTCCGGGTGCACCCGGGGGATCTCTGGCTCCTGGGGCAGGTGTGGCCCGGGGCAGAGCTTATATTCACGAGCGGCGTAAATCGTGAAGAGAAGCACAAGAAGGCCCTCCGCTTCCCCTGCGAGGCGGTGGGGAAGGGCCCCCGTTAAAGGCGCTCCACCACCACCGCGATCCCCTGGCCCACGCCGATGCACATGGTGGCGAGGCCGAAGGGGACCTGCTTCTGGCGCATCTCGTGGACCAGGGTGGTGAGGATCCGGGCCCCCGAGGCCCCCAGGGGGTGGCCCAGGGCGATGGCCCCGCCCTTGGGGTTGAGCCTTTCGTCCTCCATGTCCAGGCCCCACTCCCTGAGGACGGCGAGGCTTTGCGCGGCGAAGGCCTCGTTGAGCTCAATAAGCCCGATCTCCCTCAGGGTAAGCCCCGCCCGCTCCAAGGCCTTCCTCGTGGCGGGCACGGGGCCGATGCCCATGATCCTTGGCGGCACCCCGGCCACGGCGATGGCGCGGATGCGGGCGAGGGGCCTCAGGCCGTGGGCCTTGGCGTAGTCGTCGGCCACCAAAAGCACCGCTGCCGCCCCGTCGTTTAGGGGGCTACTGTTCCCCGCGGTCACCGTGCCCCCCTCCCGGAAGACGGGCTTGAGGGCGGCAAGCTTCTCCAGGGAGGTGTCCCGCCTCGGCCCCTCGTCCTGTTCCACCAGGACCTCCTCCTTCCCCCGCTTCACGGGCACGGGGACCACCTCCTCCCGGAAGCGCCCCTCGTCCCAGGCCCGCACCGCCTTCCGGTGGGAGAGGAGGGCGAAGCGGTCCTGCTCCTCCCGCCCGATCCCGTACATCTCCGCCAGGTTCTCCGCGGTCTCGCCCATGCTCTCCGTGCCGTAGAGGGCCTGCATCCTGGGGTTCACGAAGCGCCAGCCCAGGGTGGTGTCGTACATGACCAGGTTGCCCGTGGGGAAGCCCCGCTCGGGCTTGGGGACGGCGTAGGGGGCACGGGACATGGACTCCACCCCGCTTCCGATGTAGACCTTGCCCTCTCCCGCCCAGATGGCCCTCGCCGCCTGGGCGATGGCCTCAAGCCCCGAGCCGCAGAGGCGGTTCACGGTGCAGCCTGCCACTTCCACGGGGAAGCCGGCGAGGAGGAGGGCCATGCGGGCCACGTTGCGGTTGTCCTCGCCTGCCTGGTTGGCGCAGCCCGCGTAGACGTCCTCCACCTCCTCCTTGGGCACGCCTGCGCGGTCCATGAGGGCGGAGAGAACGTGGGCCAGGAGGTCGTCGGGGCGCACGGAGGCCAGCGCCCCCCCGTGCTTGCCGATGGGGGTCCTTACCGCTTCCACGATCCAGGCTTCGGGCATACTGCCTCCTTACCGACCGGTCGGTAATAGCCTAGGCCAGGGGAGGACGTGGGTCAAGGTGTTGGAGGGGAGTGAGTTCACGAGCGAGTTAAATCGTGAAAGAAAACACAAGCTTACCCACCCCGCACCCAGGCCTCCACCTCCTCCCATCCCCCTGCGGGCAAGGCGCACACCCCCCTGCGGCACACATAGGCCTTCCCGGGCTCCCGCCCCTCCAGGGCGGGAAGGGCCCCAGGGGGCCCTAGCACGAGTTGCGTCAAGGGGAGAAAGGCGCGGAGGGCGGGCTCCCGGAGGGGAGAGGGCAAGGGCAGGGCCAGTTCGGTTCCCGCCTCGAGGAGGCGCTTGACCATAAGCGCCCCCGGGAGGGCGTGGGGGTAGCGGGCAAGCCAAAGCGCCTTCCCGGCGAGGACCTCCTCCGCCCGTTCCCAGTAATCCCCGCCGAAGATGGCCCCGAGCCGAGCCAAGGCCTCCGCCAGAGCGCTTTCCCCCGAAGGCAGGGCCCCTTCCTCCACCTCCCGGGCGGGCAGGGGAAGGGAAGGAACCTCCCCGCGAAGCCGCCACCCCGCCTCGGCCAGCCGCCGCGCCCAGTCCAGGTAGGGCCACTCCCCCGTGGCGCCGTAGAGCTCCAAAAAGGCCAGGGCAGCGAAGGCCTGGTCGGCCAGGAAGGCCTCCTCCCCCAGGCGCCCCTCCCGCCAGGCGTGGCGCAGGCATCCGTCCCGCTCCATTCCCCGGAGGAAGTGGGCTCCCCTGCGGGCGGCCTCCAGGTAGCGGTCCTCCCCCAAAAGCCTCCCCGCCTCGGCCAGGGCCCGCACCGCCAGGGCCGACCAGTCCGCCAGGACCTTGTCGTCCAGGGCTGGGGGTACGCGCCTTCTCCGGGCGGCAAGGAGCCTCCGCCGCACCTCCTCCCGCCAGGCGGGAAACGCCTCGCCTAGCTCGGCCCGCACCGCCTCCTCCCCCCAGGCGGTGAGGACGGACCGCCCCCCTAGGTCCTCCCCCAGGGCGAAGTAGCGCCGGGCCAGGGAGAGGTCTTCCCCTAAGGCCCCCTTAAGCTCCGCTTCGTCCCAGGTGTAGTACCGTCCCTCCTCCCCCTCGCTTTCCGCGTCCAAGGCGGTGAAGAAGCCCCCCTCCCGGTGCTGCATGGCGAGGAGCCAGTCCAAGGTCTCCCGGGCCACCCGCAGGAAGAGGTCCTCACCCCAAAGCTTGTAGGCCCCGAGGTAGACCCGGGCCAGGAGGGCGTTGTCGTAGAGCATCTTCTCAAAGTGGGGTAGCCGGAAGAAGCGGTCCACGCTGTAGCGGTGGAACCCCCCGCCCACCTGGTCGTAGAGGCCTCCCAGGGCCATGGCCTGGAGGGTCTTCCGGAGCATGGCCCCCGCCCTTTCCTCCCCCTCCCAGGCCCGGGCCAGGAGGTAGAGGAGGAGGGGCCCCTGGGGGAACTTGGGGGCGGGCAGGAAGCCTCCCCACTCGGGGTCAAAGGAGCGCCCGAGGGCCTCGAGGGCCTCCTCCTCCGCCTCCTTGGGGACCGGCCCCGGGGGCGGGGTGAGGCTGCGCCAAAGGGCCTGGGCCAGGCGTTCCGCCTCCTCTTGGAGGGCTTGCCGCTCCTCCCGCCAGGCCTTGGCCACCGCCAGGAGGACCCGCTTGAAGCCGGGGAGGCCCATGCGGTCCTCCTTGGGGAAGTAGGTGCCCCCGAAGAAGGGCCTGCCCTCGGGGGTGAGGAAGAGGCTCATGGGCCACCCCCCCTGGCCCGTGAGGCTCAGGAGGGCCCGCATGTAGGCGGTGTCCACGTCGGGGCGCTCCTCCCGGTCCACCTTCACCGGCACGAAGTGGACGTTGAGGAGGGCCGCCACTTCTGGGTCCTGGAAGCTCTCCCGGTGCATCACGTGGCACCAGTGGCAGGCGGCGTAGCCCACGGAGAGGAAGACGGGCTTCCCCTCCTCCCGGGCCTTGGCGAAGGCCTCTTCCCCAAAGGGGTACCAGTCCACCGGGTCCTGGGCGTGGGCCAGGAGGTAAGGGCTTCGGGCTCCCTGGAGGCGGTTGGCCATCCCCCCAAGCCTACCCAAACTCCCGCCCGGCCGAGCCTTCCCTGCTTACAATGGGGGGCATGGTGCCGGACGAGACCCTGGGGGCTTGGCTCCGGGAGGACCTGGGCCACGGGGACCTCACGAGCCTCCTGGTGGTGCCGGAGGACCTGGAGGGCGAGGCGGTGATCCTGGCCAAGGAGGCAGGCGTCCTCGCAGGGCTTCCCCTGGCGGCCCGGGTCTTCCGCCTGGCCGACCCCCGCACCCGCTTTACCCCCCTGGTGGGGGAGGGGGCCAGGGTGGCCAAGGGTACGGAGGTGGCCCGGGTTCAGGGGCCCTTGCGGGGCATCCTGGCCGGGGAAAGGCTCGCCCTCAACCTCCTGCAACGCCTCTCCGGCATCGCCACCCTGACCCGGGCCTACGTGGAGGCCCTGGAGGGGACGAAGGCCAAGGTCCTGGACACCCGCAAGACCACCCCCGGGCTTCGCGCCCTAGAGAAGTACGCCGTGCGGGTAGGCGGAGGGCAAAACCACCGCTTCGGCCTCTTTGACGGGATCCTCCTCAAGGAAAACCACATCCGGGCGGCGGGGGGCGTGGGCGAGGCGGTGCGGCGGGCCAAGGCCCGCGCCCCCCACTACCTCAAGGTGGAGGTGGAGGTCCGGGACCTCGACGAGCTGGAGGAGGCCCTGAAGGCCGGGGCCGACCTAATCCTCTTAGACAACTTCCCCCTCGAGGCCCTCCAGGAGGCGGTGCGCCGCGTGGGGGGGCGGGTGCCCCTGGAGGCGAGCGGAAACATGACCCTGGAGCGGGCAAAAGCCGCGGCGGAGGCGGGGGTGGACTACGTCTCCGTGGGGGCCCTCACCCACTCCGCCCAGGCCCTGGACCTCTCCCTCCTGGTGGTGCGCCCATGATGGTAGTATGGGCTACCATAATGGCATGGTGCGCACCCAAGTACAGCTTACCGAGGCGCAGTGGGCCCGGCTCAAGGCGAAGGCCCACGCGGAAGGGGTTTCCCTAGCGGAGCTGGTGCGCCGGGCGGTGGAGCAGTTTCTGGAGAGGGAGGGCTATGAGGAGCAGGCCCAGCGGGCTCTCCTCGCCGTGGGTCGCTTCGCCTCCGGCCAAGGGGACGTAAGCGAGGCCCACGACCGGTACCTGGAGGAGGCCTTTGGCCGTCTTCCTTGACACCTCAGCCCTCTACGCCCTTCTGGACCGGGACGACGTCCATCACCGGGAGGCTGCCCGAACCTTCCGGGAACTCCTCGATGCCCGATGGCCCCTGACGACCCACGCTTACTGGTGGAGAGCGTGGCCCTCGTCCAAAGGCGGCTCGGCGTGGAGGCGGTCCGGACCCTGGTCCACGACCTTATGGGGGTGGTGGAGGTGGTGCCCGTGAGCGAGGCCCTGCACCGCGCCGCCCTCACGGCCTTCCTGGCTTCGGGGAGGCGGGAGATAAGCCTGGTGGACTGGACGAGCTTCCTCTTCATGCGGGAAAGGTGGCTGGAAAAGGCCTTCGCTTACGACGAGCACTTCTGGGAGCAAGGCTTCGTCCCCGCGGGGGAGGCCCTGCATAATGGATAGGATGGATAGGGAAGCCCTGGCGCAAGCGGTCCTGGACCTCAAGCGAGAGCGGAACGCCGTCATCCTGGCCCACTCCTACCAGCTCCCCGAGGTCCAGGAGGTGGCGGACTTCGTGGGGGACTCTTTGGGCCTTGCCCGGGAGGCCCAAAGGACGCGGGCCGAGGTCATCGTCTTCTGCGGAGTGCACTTCATGGCCGAGACCGCGGCCATCCTCAACCCGGAGAAGACCGTCCTCCTCCCCGACCTGGAGGCGGGCTGTTCCCTGGCGGACAGCATCCGGCCCGAGGACGTCCTGGCCTGGAAGGCGGAGCACCCGGACGGGATCGTGGTGGCCTACGTGAACACCAAGGCCGAGGTGAAGGCCCTGGCGGACGTGTGCGTGACGAGCGCCAACGCCGTGGAGGTGGTGGCCCGCCTTCCCCAGGGCCGGCCCATCTTCTTCGTGCCCGACATGTTCCTGGGGGCCCACGTGGCCCGGGTCACAGGGAGGAAGATGGACCTCTTCCCCGGGGAGTGCCACGTGCACGCGGGGATCCGGGAGGAGCACATTCAGGCCCTCCTGGAGACCCACCCGGGGGCGGAGTTCCTCATCCACCCGGAGTGCGGCTGCGGCACCGGGTGCCTTTACCTCAAGCCCGATGCCAAGGTGCTTTCCACCGAGGGCATGGTGCGCTACGCCAGGGGGGTGGAGGCCCGGGAGTTCGTGGTGGCCACGGAGGTGGGGATCCTGCACCGCCTGAGGAAGGAGGCCCCGGGCAAGGCCTTCGTCCCCGTGAAGCCCGAGGCGGTCTGCGAGTACATGAAGCGGATCACCCTGGAGAAGGTGTACCTTTCCCTGAAGGAGCTGCGCCACGTGGTGCGGGTGCCCGAGGAGACGGCCAAGAGGGCCCGCCGGGCCCTCGAGGCCATGGTGGCCGTGGGGTGATGGAGCGCCTTCAAACCGACCTCCTCATCCTGGGCGCCGGGGTGGCGGGGGTCTACGCCGCCTTGGCCGCGGAGGCAGCGGGGGCCCGGGTCCTCCTCCTCAGCAAGGATCCCCTGCCCTCGGGCTCCACCCCCTGGGCCCAGGGGGGCGTGGCCTTTCCCCTGGACGAGGCGGACCTGGAGGCCCACCTCCAGGACACCCTAAGGGCGGGGCGGGGCCTGGTGGACCCCCGGGTGGCCCGCTCCATCCTGGAGGAGGCCCCCCGGCACCTGGAGAGGCTTCGCGCCTTGGGCCTCCCCTTCCACCCCGAGCCCACCCGGGAAGGGGGGCACTCCCGCCCCCGGGTGCGCCACCTGGGGGGGGACAGAAGCGGCCTCCTGCTCCTCCAGGGGCTCCTTTCCCGGATGCAAAGCCCCGTGTGGGAGGGGTACCTGGCGGTGAGCCTCCTGGTGGAAGGGGAGCGGGTGGCCGGGGCCCTGGTCCTCTCCCCAGGAGGGCTCCTGGAGGTGCGGGCCGGGGCGGTGCTCCTCGCCACCGGGGGCCTGGGCCGCCTCTTCCCCGTGACCACCAACCCCGAAGGGGCCACGGGGGACGGGATGGCCCTGGCCTGGCGGGCGGGGGCGGTCCTCAGGGACCTGGAGTTCGTCCAGTTCCACCCCACGGCCCTCCCCGACGGGTCCCTGGTCTCCGAGGCCTGCCGGGGGGAGGGGGCCATTCTCCTGAACGCCCTGGGGGAGCGCTTCATGGAGCGCTACGACCCCCTGGCGGAGCTCGCCCCCCGGGACGTGGTGGCCCGGGCGGTCTTCTGGGAAAGGGCGCGCACGGGCGGGGTCTTTCTGGACCTCAGGCCCATCCCCCGCCTGGAGGAGCGCTTCCCCACGGTGGTGGCCCAGGCCCGCGCCCTGGGCCTGGACCCCCTCCAGGCCCCCCTCCCCGTGGCCCCCGCCGCCCACTACGCCATGGGGGGGGTGAAGACGGACCTCGAGGGCTTCACGGGCGTGCCCGGGCTTTTCGCCGCGGGCGAGGTGGCCTCCACCGGCTTCCACGGGGCGAACCGCCTGGCCTCCAACAGCCTCCTGGAGGGCCTGGTCATGGGGGCGCGGGCGGCCAGGGCCGCCCTGGAGAGCCTCGCCTTCCCCGGGGCCCCGGAAGCCCTCCCCGCCCTCCTCCTGGACCCAGGCTTCCTGCCCGAGCTGCGGCGCCGGATGGGCCAAGGGGCGGGGGTGGTGCGCCGGGAGGAGGGCCTGGCGGAAGCCCTGGCCTTCGCCCAGGCCCTTCCCCTGGATGCTTTCCCGCCAGGGAAACAGCTTGCGGAAGGGCTCCCGGACGGGGCCACGAGGGCCCAGGTGGAGGCGGGAAGCCTGGGGCTTTTGGCCCGCCTCCTCCTGGGCATGGCCCTCCGGCGGCGGGAAAGCCGGGGAAGCCACTTTCGGGAGGACTTCCCCGGGGAGGAAGAAACGGCTTACCACCTGGAGGTGCGCGGCCTCACCTTTGAGCGGGTTCCCGCCCTGGTATAATGCCCCCTGGAGGTGCTTTATGAAAGGCCACCCGGACGTGATCCAGAGCCTTCAGGAGAGGCTTTCCGAGGAGCTCGCCGCCATCTTGCAGTACATGGTGCACGCGGAGATGGCGGAGAACTGGGGCTTCAAGGCCCTGGCCAAGCACCTGAAGGCCCACGCCATCACCGAGATGCGGCATGCGGAGAAGCACATTGAGCGCATCCTCTTCCTGGAGGGCTTCCCCGAGGTGAGCCGCATCGGGGAGATCCGAATCGGCAAGACCGTGGAGGAGATCCTCTTCAGGGACTACGAGGGGGAGCTTCTGGCGGTGAAGGGTTACAACGAGACCATGAACCTGGCCCAGAGCCTGGGGGACAACGGCACCCGGGACATGGTGGCGGAGATCCTCAAGGACGAGGAGGCCCACGTGGACTGGCTGGAGGCCCAGCGGGAGCTTAAGGAGCAGATGGGCCTGCAGAACTACCTGCAGTATTTGGCCGGGGAGGCGGACTGAGTACCCCAGAAGGGCTTTCCCGTACACCTGACCGGGGCCTTCCCTGTCGCGAAACCAAGGTGCGGCCGCTTGCCATCACTCCAGGCTGGCTTACGCCAGCATGGGGGCCTCAAAAGGATCCCTAGGGATTTCCGGGTGCCCCTAGCCCACCGGGGCCTTGAGGTTCTTCCGCGCCCAGCGGTCAATGGCGGCGATCACCGCCTCCAGCTCCCGCCCCGCCTCCGTGAGGCTGTAGCGGGTGCGGGGGGGCATGTAGGACTCCACCCGCTTCTCCACCACCCCCAGGCCCACCAGGTGCTCCAGGCGCTGGGAGAGGGTGGCGGGGTTCACGCCCCCGATGGCCCGGGAGAGCTCGTTAAAGCCCTTGGGGCCCTCCAGGAGGGCCCGGATGATGTGCAGGGTCCACTTCTCCTGGAGGAGGTTGAGGGCCTCGTAGACCGGGCAGAAGGCCTCGCCTTCGGCCATAGCCCCATGGTACCACAGGGCTTTAGCGGTTAGGGCGCGCCCCGCCCCCTTCCCTCCGGGCCACCAGGGTGAGGAGGGTGTAGGTGGCCACGGTCTTGCCCTCCTGGTTGACCACCTCCACCGCCCACTCCACCACCCCGGTCCCCTCGTCCCGGGGCCGCTTGGCCTTGACGGTGAGGCGGGCCTGCAGGGTGTCCCCGATGCCCACGGGCTCCAAAAAGCGCAGGCCCTCGAGGCCGTAGTTGGCCAGCACGGGTCCCGGGGCCGGGTCCACGAAGAGGCCGGCGGCGGCGGAGAGGACGAAGTAGCCGTGGGCTACCCGTTTGCCGAAGAGGCTCTCCTTGGCCGCGAGCTCGTCCGTGTGGGCGTAGAAGTGGTCCCAGGAGACGTGGGCGAAGAGGGCGATGTCCGCCTCGGTCACGGTGCGGCGGTGGGTGGTGAGGGTCTCGCCCACCTCCAGGTCCTCGTAGAACTTGCGGAAGGGGTGGATGGCGGCGGGCTTCTCCGCCCCCTTGGCGTGCTCCCCCAGGAGGGCCTGGAGGGTCTCGGGGTCCCCCTGGAGGGCCAGGCGGGCCAGGTGGCGCTTCGCGGCAAGGAGCCCGCCCAGCTCCTCGCCCCCCCCGGCCCGCCCCGGCCCCCCGTGGAGGAGGCGGGGAAGGGGGGAGCCGTGGCCCGTGGAGGCCGCGGCGTCCCGCCGGTTCAGGAAGTGGAGCCTCCCCACCTCCCCGGAAAGCCCGAGAAGCCAGAAGCGGGCCTCCCCAGGGTCCAGGGTGGCCACCGTGGCCACCAGCATCCCCCCGCCCAGGCGGGCGAGCCTGAGGGCCTCCTCCCGGCTGCGGTAGGGGAAGAAGGTGGCCACGGGGCCGAAGGGCTCCACCTGGTGGAGGGGCTCGGCCCAGGGGTCCTCGGCCAGGAGGAGGGTGGGGGGGAAGAAGGCCCCGTCCTCCCGCCCGGGGTGCTTCCAGTAGACCCGGGCCCCCGCCGCCAGGAGGGCCTCCACCGCCCGCTCCACCTCCTGCTTCTGCTCCGGGGAGGCCAGGGGCCCGAGGTCCACGCCCTCTTCCCGGGGGTCCCCGGGCCTTAAGGCCTCCAGGCGCTCCCGGGTAGCCTCGAGGAGGGCCTGGAGGCGGTCCCTAGGCGCGAGGATCCGGCGGATGGCGGTGCACCGCTGCCCCGTCTTGATGGTGAGCTCCTGGGCGATCTCCTGGGCGAGGCGCAAAAGCTCCTCCTCCCCCGCCTCTTCCCCCAGGATGGCGGGGTTTAAGGAGTCGGTTTCCGCGTTAAAGAGGGTACCTCTCTCCAGGAAGGCCGGGTGGCGGCGGAGCCGGTCGGCGGTGGCCTTGGAGCCGGTGAAGAAGACGCTGTCCCGGTGGTCCAGGGCGTCAAAGAGGTCCCCCACGCTCCCCACGAGGAGCTGGAGGCTCCCCTCCGGGAGGAGGCCCGACTCCAGCATCATCCGCACCAGGGCCTCCGCCACGTGGGCCGTGGGGGTGGCGGGCTTCGCCAGGGTGGGGACCCCGGCCAGGAAGGCGGGGGCGAACTTCTCTAGTAGCCCCCAGACCGGGAAGTTGAAGGCGTTGATCTGGAGGGTGACCCCCCCCTTGGGGCCGAGGACGTGCCTCCCTTGGAAGGAGCGGTCCTTGGCCAGGGGGAGGAAGTCGTCCTCGGGGAGGAGGTTGCCCTCGGGGAGGCTTCGGGCCAGGGAGCTGTAGGCGAAGAGCACCCCGATCCCCCCGTCCACGTCGTACCAGGCGTCCCGCCGCGTGCCCCCCGTGGTGGCGTAGAGGCGGTAGAGGGTCTCCTTGCGCTCGGAGAGGTACTGGGCCAGGGCCCGAAGCCGCCTTCCCCTTTCCTGAAAGCCCAAGGCGGCCAGGGCCTTCCCCCCCACCTCCCGCCCCCAGGCCACGGCCTCCTTCACGGGCAGGCCCTCCGCCGTCACCCGGGCGAGGACCTCCCCCGTGCTCGCGTCCCGCACGGGGACGCCCTCCCCCTGGCCCTCCCGCCACTCCCCCATGAGGTAGCTCTGGAGCTTCATGGCGCGTCCTCTCCCTAAACGGCCTTGAAGGCCTCGAAGACCTCGCCGCAGGCGGCGCACTGGTAGAGCATCTTGCAGAGGGTGGCCCCGAAGGCGTTCTTGAGCTGGACCTTGGGGCTCCCGCACCGGGGGCAGGCCGGGTTCCCTCCCGCCAGGGGCAGGGGGAGGGGCGGGGCGATGCCGTAGGCCAGAAGCTTCTCCCTGGCCTCCTCCGTCATGGCCTCGGTGCTCCAGGGGGTGCGGGCCTCCTCCACCTCCACCTCCTCGGCCCCGGCCTCCTCGAGGGCCCTCACGATTTCCTCCCGGATGAGCCGCAAGGCGGGGCAGCCGGAGAAGGTGGGGCGGAAGCGCACCCTGACCCTATTCCCCTCCGCCTCCACCCCCAGGACCATCCCCATCTCCACGATGTTGAGGACGGGGATCTCGGGGTCCTTGACCCCCTTTAGGGCCTCCCAGTAGCGCGCTACCACGCCTTCGCCTCCGGATCCCACCGGGCCACGGACTGCATCTCCGCGAGGAGGGACCATAGGTACTCCGTGTGCTCCCTGCGGCTTTGGGGCACGTAGCCCCCCTCCGGCGCCTTGAGCCCCGAGCGCCCCAAATGGCGCGTGGCCTCCTCCAGATAGCGGCCCTCCAGGGCCCTGAGATCCGGCACGATCCCCGCCTCCACCAGGGCCTCCTCCTCGGGCAAGGGCAGGAAAAGCTGCTTGGCGTAGGGGAAGAGGGCCTCCAGGGCCTTCTGGGCCCGGGCGTGGCTCTCCTCCGTGCCCAGGCCGAGGCGTTCCACCCAGAGGGCGGCGTGCTTCAGGTGGAAGCGCTCCTCCTTCAGGATCCGCGCCGCCACCTCGGCCAGGGGCGCGTAGGCGCTCTTCCGCGCCTCCTCCAGCCAGAGGTTCTCGTAGAGGTCAAAGAGGTACTGCCGCACCAGGGTGAAGGCCCAGTCCCCCTTGGGGAGTTCCACCAGGATGGCGTTTTGGTACGCCAAGGGGTCCCGGAAGTAGACCACCTGGTCGGGGTCGGACCCGTCCAGCTCCCCCCTAAGCTCCAGGTAGAGCTTGGCGTGGCCCAGCTCGTCCTGGGCCAGGTTGGCGATGGCGATGTCCTCCTCGAGGATGGGGGCGTGGGCCACCCACTCGCCTAGGCGCTGGGCCAGCACCACCTCGTCGTCCGCCAGGGCCGTGAGCTTGGCCACCAGGGCCTCCTTGAGGTACGGGTCAAGCCTCATCGCCCACCTCCTTGGCGCTGATCAGGCCGTAGTAGCTCTGCAGGCGGTAGGTCTTCTCCCGGGCGGGGGCAAACCAGCTCTCCACCACCTCCTCCTTGGGCTCGGTGCCCACGAGAAGCCTCTCCGGCACGGCCCAGAAGGCCACCCCTTGGGCCTGGAGAAGGGCCTCCTTCACCGCCTCCTGGGGGCTCTTCCCCGGGAAGCGCCCCACCAGGTCCCCGTAGACCATGCTCCGGCGGTGGCTCCGCTTGGCGAAGACCCAGTAGGCCTCCTCCTCCCCTAGGGGGCCCTCAAGCTCTTTCCCTGACGGGAAAGCATCCAGGGCCCTGGGATCCCTCAGGCCCTCCTGGGTCACGTGGAAGAAGGCCTCCGCCGGGGCCACGAAGAGGGCGTAAGCCGAGGGCCTCCGCACGAAGACGTGCCGGGCGAGGAGCAGGGCGTGCTCGGGGTCCGTGGCGTGGACCGAGCCCACCATCTGGGGCACGCTCCTTTCCGTGTCCTGCTTGATCACCTCAAACCGGGGCCACTCCGTTCCCCACATAGGGCCTCCCTAGTCCGCCGCCTGGGCGGTTTGCCTCCGGGCGTAGGCCTCCATGGCCTCCCGCACCCAGCGCCCCTCCTCGTGGGCCCGCCTCCTGGCCTCGAGGCGGTGCCGGTTCATGGGGCCCTCCCCCTGGATCACCTTCCAGAACTCGTCCCAGGGGATGGGGCCGTGGATCCAGTTCCCCGTCTTCTCGTCGTAACGGAGGTGGGGGTCGGGGATGGAGAGCCCCGCCTCCAGGAGCTCGGGCACGTGTTCGTTCAGGAACTCCTGGCGGATCTGGTCGTTGGTCTTGGTCTTGATGCCCCAGCGGAGGAGGAGGGGGGTGTGGGGGGAGTCGGTGTCGTGGGGCCCCGCCATCATCAGGGTGGGCCACCACCAGCGGTTCAGGGCGTCCTGGACCATCTGCCTTTGCCTCGGGGAGCCCTTGGCGTAGAGGAGCACCGCCTCCTTCCCCTGCTTGTGGTGGAAGGTCTCCTCGGCGCAGATGCGCACCATGGCCCGGGAGTAAGGCCCGTAGGAGCACTGGGCCAGCATGGTCTGGTTCTTGATGGCCATGCCGTCCACCAGCCAGCCGATGATGCCCACGTCGGCCCAGGTGAGGGTGGGGTAGTTGAAGATGTTGGAGTACTTGGCCCTCCCCGAAAGCAGGGCCTCCACCATCTCCTCCCGGGTGACCCCCAGGGTCTCGGCGGCGTGGTAGAGGTACTGGCCGTGGCCCGCCTCGTCCTGGACCTTGGCCAGGAGGATGAGCTTGCGCCTAAGGGAGGGGGCCCGGGGGATCCAGGCGCCTTCGGGGAGCATGCCCACCCACTCGCTGTGGGCGTGCTGGGAGATCATGCGGATGAGCTGGCGCCGGTACTCGGCGGGCATCCAGTCCCCGGGCTCGATCTTTTCCCCCCGGGCGATCCTCGCCTCAAACTCCGCAAGCCTCTCCCCGTAATCGGGGTCCTCGGGGTAGCCGATCCTAAGCTTTACCATCCCTGCCTCCTTCCCGTACGCCGAGGGCCTTGAGGACCAGGCCCGCGTACTGTTCCGAAAGTTCTTCCAGGGAAAGGGGGCCGTCCGGCCGGTACCACTGGTAGGTCCAGTTGAGGGCGGAAAGGATAAAGAGGGTGCTGAGCCGCACGCTTTCCACCTGGAAGACCCCCTTTTCCACCCCCTCCCCGATGAGCCGCCCCACCCCCTCCTCGTAGCGGCGCCTCAGGGCCTTGGCCTCCTCCAGGTAGGGGGGGGAGAGGTGCTTCCACTCGTGGAAGAAGACCGTGGCCCGGGGAAGCTCTTCCGCGATGACCCGGAGGTGGCCCTTGACCCAGGCCCTGACCCGCTCCACCGGGTCCCCGGGGGGAAGGGCTTCCAGCACCTCCTGGAAACGCCTTGCCGCCTGGCGCACCACCTCCAGGAGGAGTTCCTCCTTGGACTGGATGTGGGCGTAGAGGCTCCCCCCCTGGAGGTTCAGGTGCTTGGCGAGCTCCCGCATGCTGGTGGCGTGGTAGCCCCGCTGGCTGAAGAGCTGGCCTGCCACGTGGAGGATCTCGTCCCGGCGTTCCATGGCTAACGGTCGTTCGTTAGCATAGCATACCTCGAGGGAAGGGACAAGTGCCCCGGCTCCCTTCCCTTGACGGCGGGGCGGGGAAGGGGTATGGTGAGCCTACCGACCGGTTGGTTAAGTAGGGGGCGCCCCCGGAAGCAGGAGGTAGGCCATGCCCATGTACTTTGAGGACTTTGAGGTGGGCCAGCGCTTCACCACCCCGGCCCGCACGGTGACCGAGGCGGACGTGGTGAACTTCGCCGGGGTCTCCGGGGACTACAACCCCATCCACACCGACGCGGAGTTCGCCAAGTCCACCCCCTTCGGCCAGCGCATCGCCCACGGGCTTCTGGTCCTTTCCATGCTCACCGGGCTCCGGCAGCGCTCGGGCCACTTCGAGGGCACGGTGATCGCCTGGATGGAGATCCGGAGCTACAAGTTCCTGAAGCCCGTCCTCATCGGGGACACGGTCCGGGGGGAGAGCGAGATCCTGGAGAAGCGGGAGACCTCCAAACCCGACCGGGGGGTCCTGGTGCAACGGGTGAGGGTCTACAACCAGCGGGGCGAGGTGGTGCAGGAAGGGGAGTTCGTGACCATGGTCCGGCGGAGGCCCGCTTAAGGCCACCCCGTTGAGCTTTCCGTGAGCTACCCGAGGCCCGTGCGGGAAGGGGTGGTCAACCCCGGGCGCCGCCTCCTCCACGCCGCCGGGGAGGTCTTCCTGGAGGGGAAGCGGGTGGCCTTCGCCAAGGGGGTCTTCTACCGGGTGGGCTAAGAGCGTTATACTCGGTCTAATCCCTAGGGGGTGCCCATGTTCCCGAGCACCATGATGGACGAGGAGCTTAACCTTTGGGACCTTTTGGAAAGGGCCGCGGAGCTTTTTGGGAAGAAGGAGGTGGTCTCCCGCCTCCACACCGGAGAGATCCACCGCACCACCTACGCCGAGGTGCACCAAAGGGCTAGGAGGCTCATGGGGGGGCTTAGGGCCCTCGGGGTAGGGGAGGGGGATAGGGTCGCCACCCTGGGCTTCAACCACTTCCGCCACCTGGAGGCCTACTTCGCCGTGCCCGGCATGGGGGCGGTCTTGCACACGGCTAACCCCCGCCTTGCCCCCAAGGAGATCGCCTATATCCTGAACCACGCCGAGGACAAGGTGCTCCTCTTTGACCCGAACCTCCTCCCCCTGGTGGAGGCCATCCGGGGCGAGCTCAAGACGGTGCGCCACTTCGTGGTCATGGACGAGAAGGCCCCCGAGGGCTACCTGGCCTACGAGGAGGTCCTGGGGGAGGAGATGGACCCCGTGCGGGTGCCGGAAAGGGCCGCCTGCGGCATGGCCTACACCACCGGGACCACGGGGCTTCCCAAGGGGGTGGTCTACAGCCACCGGGCCCTGGTCCTCCACACCCTGGCGGCGAGCCTCTTTGACGGCACCGCCCTTTCCGAGAAGGACGTGGTCCTCCCCGTGGTGCCCATGTTCCACGTGAACGCCTGGTGCCTGCCCTACGCCGCCACCCTGGTGGGGGCCAAGCAGGTCCTGCCCGGGCCCAGGCTGGACCCGGCCTCCTTAGTGGAGCTTTTTGACGGTGAAGGGGTCACCTTCACCGCCGGGGTGCCCACGGTGTGGCTCGCCCTGGCGGACCACCTGGAGGGCACGGGCCACCGCCTGAAGACCCTGAGGCGCCTGGTGGTGGGGGGCGCGGCGGCCCCGAGGAGCCTCATCGCCCGGTTTGAGCGCATGGGCATAGAGGTGCGCCAGGGCTATGGGCTCACCGAGACCTCCCCCGTGGTGGTGCAGAACTTCGTCAAAAGCCACCTCGAGTCCCTCCCCGAGGGAGAGAGGCTTGCCCTCAAGGCCAAGACGGGCCTTCCCATTCCCCTGGTGCGCCTAAGGGTGGCGGACGAGGCGGGCCGCCCCGTGCCCAAGGACGGGAGGACCCTGGGGGAGGTGCAGCTCAAAGGCCCCTGGATCACCGGGGGCTATTACAAGAACGAGGAGGCGAGCCAGGCCGCCCTCACCCCGGACGGCTTCTTCCGCACCGGGGACATCGCCGTCTGGGACCAGGAGGGGTACATAGAGATCAAGGACCGGCTCAAGGACCTCATCAAGTCGGGCGGGGAGTGGATCTCCAGCGTGGACCTGGAAAACGCCCTCATGGGCCACCCCAAGGTGAGGGAGGCGGCGGTGGTGGCCATCCCCCACCCCAGGTGGCAGGAGAGGCCCCTGGCGGTGGTGGTGCCCAGGGAGGAGAGGCCCACCCCGGAGGAGTTGAGCACCCACCTCCTCCAGGCGGGCTTCGCCAAGTGGCAGCTTCCCGACGCCTACCTCTTCGTGGAGGAGATCCCGAGGACGAGCGCGGGCAAGTTCCTCAAGCGGGCCTTGCGGGAAAGGTACAAGGACTTCTACGGGGGTGCCTGATGTTCCTGGAAAGGTTTCGCTTGGACGGCAAGGCGGCCCTGGTGACGGGAGGGTCCCGGGGGCTTGGCCTCGAGGCCGCTTTAGCCCTCAAGGAGGCGGGGGCGAAGGTGGCGGTGTTGGCCCGGCGGGCGAGTTTCTTTGAGGAGGCCCGCAAGGCCTTAGGGGAAGACGCCCTCTACCTGGAGAGGGACGTGCGGGACGAGGCCCGGCTGGAGGAGGTGGCCGAGGAAGTGGAGGGAAAGCTTGGCCCCCTCACGATCCTGGTGAACGCCGCCGGGATCAGCTGGGGGGCTCCCAGCCTGGAGATGCCCGTGGAGAAGGTGCGGGAGGTCCTGGAGGTGAACCTGGTGGGGGCCTTCCTGGCGAGCCGGATAGCGGCCCGGAGGATGAAGGAACGGGGCTACGGCAAGATCGTCCACATCGCCTCCGTGGCCGGGCTTAAAGGGGAATACCCTGAGGTCCTGGACGCCGTGGGCTACTCCGCCTCCAAGGGGGGGCTTGTCGCCCTCACCCGGGATCTGGCGGTGAAGTGGGGCAGGTGGGGGATCCGGGTGAACGCCCTCGCCCCAGGGTTTTTCCCCACGCGGATGACGGAGAAGGTTCTGCCCCAGGCTGAGCCCCTCCTCAAGGCCACCCTGCCCCTGGGCCGCCCGGGGAGGCCCGGGGAGCTTGGCGGGGCGGTGCTCTTCCTGGCGAGCCCCGCCTCCGACTACGTCACCGGGGCCGTTCTCCCCGTGGACGGGGGGGCCACGGCCCTTTAGAGCTCGGGAAGCTTCAGGGCCGCCTCCTTGAGGCGCTCCCTCGAGGCGTGGAGGTAGATCTGGGTGGTGGCGATGGACTCGTGCCCCAGGAGGTCCTTCACCGCGTCCAGCTCCACGCCCCGCTCCACGAGGAGAGTGGCGTAGGCGTGGCGGAGCTTGTGGGGGGTGAAGCGCCTGGGGTCCAAGCCCGCCCTAAAGGCGGCCTCGCGGAACTTGGCCTCCACCCAGCGGGCGGAGGGCACGTGCCCCTTGCGCCTGCTTCCCGCGAAAGTGAAAATAGGCACATTCCCCTGCCCAGGCCCCAGTTCCCGGAGCACCTCCCGGGCGGTCTGGGAAAGGGGCACCAGGCGCTCCTTGTTGCCCTTGCCCACCACCCGCACCGCCACGGGGAGGCCGCCTTCCAGGACCAGGTTGCGGCCCTTAAGGGAGAGGGCCTCGGAGATCCTTAGGCCCGTGCCGTAGAGGAAGCGGGCTAAGGCGGTGAGGAGCCTCGCCTCCTTTTCCCCTTGGAAGGCCTCGAGGAACCGCCTGAGCTCCTCCGGGCTCGGGTGCAGGGGAAGCCTCCTTCCCGCCTTGGGGCGGCCGATGCCCTCGGTGGGGTCTTCCGCCTCCAGGCCCTTCACCTCCCTCAGGTAGCGGTAGTAGCTCCTCAGGGCGGCCAAGAAGCCCTGGACCCGCCGCGGGGCCCAGCGCTCCTCCAAGAGGAGGGCCCGCACCGCCTCGGGGCCTGCGGGGAGGGCGCGGGCCTCGAGGAAGCGGAACCAGAAGGCCAGGTCCTGAAGGTAGCGGCGGACCCCCCGGGGGGAGTAGCCCCGCTCCAGGAGCAGGTACTCCGCGTAAGGGCCCAGGGCTTCCAGGGCCTTATCGGGCCGTTTAATGCCGATGGTTTTCCAGACAACGGGCAGGGGGTGGCCGGGGCGCACGGGCCCATTATACATGCGCGAAATGTACCTTTCGCGAACGAAGGTTTATATGGGCGCAAGGCCTCGCAATCACTCAACCGTTTATCCGCATAAAAGGATATAATCACGGCATGGAGCGCCACCACGTCTCCTACCCACCTCCCCAGCGAGACTTTGAGCAGGTCCTGAAGACCTTCCGGGCCTTGGCCGAGACCACCCGCTTGCGCATTGCCCTGGGCATGATCGAAGGGGAACAGAGCGTGGGTCGCCTGGTGGAGCGTCTCGGCCTGCCCCAGAGCACCGTTTCCCGGCACCTCGCAGCGCTGCGGGCAGCCGAGGTGGTGACGGCCCGCCGCGAAGGGACCAAGGTGTTCTACCGCCTTAAAAGCCACATCGCCGACCTGCTGATCCAGGCCTTCGCCCACGCCGAGCACCAGCGGCTGGGGCTTCCTGAACACGGGGGTTTGCGGTGACGGTCCTCCTCCCCTTCCGGAGCCTGCGCAACCCCCTCTTCGCCCGGCTCTACGCCGCGCAGACCACCAGCCTGTTGGGCGATGCCTTTACCTGGGTGGGTTTGGCCCTCCTGGCCTTTGAGGTGGCCGGGGCACGGTCGGCGGCGATTCTGGCTGGGGCGCTCACGCTGCGGGTTACGGCCTTTGTGGCCCTCTCGCCCTTGGCGGGCGCCTTGGCCGACCGGATGGACCGCAAGGCCCTGATGGTGGCTGCCGACCTGGGGCGAATGGTGGTCATCGGGTTGATGCCCCTGGTAAGCGAGGTCTGGCAGATCTACGTGCTGATGTTCGTCCTTAACGCGCTCACCGCCTTTTTCACCCCCGCGTACCAGGCAGCCTTGCCTCAGGTGACACGGCAGAAGGAGTACGCTCAGGCCATCGCGCTTTCCGGAGCCACCTACGAGGTGTTGGGGGTGCTGGGCCCCGGGCTGGCGGGTGCCATCGCCGGGTGGATCGGGGCACGGAGCCTCTTCTTCTTGGACGCGGCCACCTTTTTGCTTTCAGCCCTCCTCATCCTGACCCTGCCGGTGAGGCTGCGGGTAGATGGATCCTCAAGTGCACAAGGCCCCACGCTACGCGATGTTCTGGACGGGACGCTCCGGTTGTGGCAGGACGCCCCCATGCGCTATGCGCTGCTGCTGGAGCTGGTGGCGGCGGCATCGGGGGCGCTGATTCTGGTGGGCACGGTGGGGCTGGTGCGGGGGCAGCTTGGGTTGGGCGACCTCGAGTACGGCTGGGTAATGGCGGCCTTCGGCGTCGGGGCCACGCTGGCGGCCTTGGCGGTAGGTGCCCTGGAAGGCCGCCTGCCGCGTACCACCTTCGTGCAGCTGGGGGCGCTTGTTTCCACCTTGGCGGTCCTGCCCGCTAACTTCGTCCCGTTTATCCCCTTGGCGCTCCTGTGGGCCCTGGCCGGAGCCGGCCAGAACTGGGTTAACCTGCCGACCCAAACGCTCATCGCCGACCGCACCCCTGAAGCGTTTCAGGGACGGGTCTACGGGGCGCACTTCGCCTGGAGCCACCTGTGGTGGGCGTTGACTTACCCCCTGGCCGGCTGGCTGGGGAGCCGCTACGCCGACCGGTCCTTCCTGTACGGCGGTCTCCTGGCCGCGGTGCTGTTCGCCGGGGTGGTGCTCCAGTCCAGGTTCAGGAACCGAGGGACGCCGGGGTGAGTTGTCCTGTCGCCCCGTGCGCCCGTACCCACCGAACAAATGAGCCCAGGGGTCCTTAAGCTTCGCTTAAGAAAACGCCCCTGGCTCCCTTTAGCCCGAGGTGTTAGGTTCCTCGGGCAAGGAGGCGTGCATGGAGTTCACCCCCCTCGAGGCCGCCCACCTCCTGCGCCGGGCCGCCGCCCGGGGCCGGAAAGAGGAGGCAGAGGCCTTGGCCGACCTCGGGCTCAAGGGGGCGGTGGAGCGGCTTCTCGCACCGCCCGTCCTCCCTCCCGACCCCGCCCTGCCGGAGAAACCCGGGGAGGCCTGGGAACCCCTCACCGCCTGGTGGCTCAACCACTGGCTCGCCACCCCCACCCCGGCTGTGGAAAGGCTCGTCCTTTTCCTCCACGGCCACTTCACCAGCGAGCTGATGAAGGTGCGCTCCCCCCAGGCCATGGCGCTGCAGAACCAGACCTTCCGCGCCCTGGCCTATGGCTCCTTCCGGGACCTCCTCTTCGCCGTGGCCCGCAACCCCGCCATGCTCCTCTACCTGGACAACGCCCAAAGCCGCAAGGAGCACCCCAACGAGAACTGGGCCCGGGAACTTTTGGAGCTCTTCACCCTGGGGGTGGGGCAGTACGGGGAGGAGGACGTGATGGCCGCCGCCCGTGCCTTTACCGGCTACTCCGTGGACGAGAAGGCCCTCAAGGAAGGGAAGCCCCGCTTCCTCTTCCGCCCGGCCTGGCACGACCCGGGCAAGAAGCGCTTCCTGGGGAGGGAGGTGGAGAGCGGGGAGGATGTCCTCGAGATCCTGGCCGACCACCCCGCCACCTATAGGCGCCTCGCCCGCAAGCTCCTCGCCTTCTACCTGTCCCCCGACCCCGAGCCCGACCTCGAAGCCGAAGTGGCGCGGATCCTCAAGGGGATGGGCTTCCGAGAGGCCCTCGCCTACCTCTTCCAGCAGGAAGCCTTCTACCGGGCGCGGGGCCGTTTGGTGAAGGCCCCCGTGGAGTACGTGGTGGGTCTGGCCTACGCCGCCTCCCTTCGGGAGGTGCCTCGGGCCTGGATCCGGGCCCTTCCCGCCATGGGGCAGGCCCCTTTCAACCCGCCAAGCGTCAAGGGCTGGGAGGGCGGCAGGGCCTGGCTCGGGGACACCGCCCTCCTCGTCCGGCTAAATCTGGCGGCGGGCCTGAAGGGGCCCGTGGACCTCTTCGTCTTTGCGGAAGGGGAAGGCCTCGAGGCCCTCGTCCGTCCCGAGGCCCAGCTTCTTTAGGAGGTAAGCGTGGATCGGCGCGAGTTCGTCAAAGGCGGCCTCTTAGGTCTTGCCCTGAGCCAGGCCCCAACCCTCTTCTGGCGCACTGCCCTGGCGGCAGGGGCCGGGGAGAAGATCCTGGTGGTAGTCCAGCTTTCCGGGGGAAACGACCAGCTCAACACCCTGGTGCCCTACCGGCAGGCGCTCTATTACCGCCTGAGGCCAAGGCTTGCGGTGTCCGCGCAGGAGGTCCTGGACCTGAACGGGCGCCTGGGCCTCCACCCCGCCCTCAGGCCCCTCATGCCTCTCTACGAGGCGGGGGCCTTGGCCCTCATCCCCCAGGTGGGTTACCCGAACCCCAGCCGGAGCCACTTCGTCTCCATGGCGGTCTGGCACACCGCGGACCCCGAGCGGAAGGCCTCCTCGGGCTGGCTTGGGCGGCTTCTGGACCAGGGAGCAGACCCCCTGTGCGAAACCTACCTTGGGGCCAGCACCCCCTTGGCCCTCACCGGCAGCCAGGCCCTGGCCCCCAGCGTGGAGGGCCTGGAGGGCTTCGAACTCCGGCTCCCCAGACCCTTGCGAACCCGTTGGGAGGAGGCCCTCCTCCGCCCCAGGCAGGGGGAGGCGGAGGAGGTGCGCCAGGCCTTCCTCCGGCTCAAGGCCACCCTGGCCCAGGTGGGGCGGGCCCGGGGGGTGAAAAACCGGGTGGGCTACCCAAACCACCCCTTCGGGAGGGCCCTGGCCGACGTGGCCCGCATGATCGCCGCCGAGCTACCCACCCGGGTCTTTTACGTCTCCCTGGGAAGCTTTGACACCCATGCCGACCAACCTAGGCGGCATGAGGAGCTCCTCGGCCTCCTCGCTCAGGGGCTTGCCGCCTTCTACCAGGAAATGCGCTACCTGGGAAGGGAGCGGGAGGTTCTGGTCCTGGGCTTCTCCGAGTTCGGGCGGCGGGTCCAGGAGAACGCCTCCTACGGCACCGACCACGGCAAAGGGGGGCTGATGTTCGCCCTGGGGCCGGTGAAGGGCGGGGTTTTGGGTTCTGAGCCGGACCTCGAGGACCTAGACGAGGGCGACCTCCGCTTCCAGCTGGACCTCCGCGCCGTCTACGCTGCCGCCCTCCGCTTCCTGGGGCTTGAGCCCGCCTCCATCCTGGGGCCGGGCCCGGCCCCCATCCCCTTGGTGTAGGGCCTACCCCCTCCGCGCTCCGCCTGAACGTCCGCCCGGACTGCCGGAACCCCTAGATGAGCCGACCCCTCAAAGCCTTGACCGCGGCCTCGGTGCGGTCGCTGGCCCCGAGCTTGGCCAGGAGGCTTTCCACATGACCCTTGACCGTGCTAGGGCTGATCCCCAAGGCCTTAGCGATCTCCTTGTTGGAAAGCCCGCGGGCGATGAGCCGTAGGACCTCCCGCTCCCGCTCGGTGAGGAGGGTGGCCTCCGGAGGGGTGATCTCCCCGAGGATGAGCCGGGCTACCGGGGGATCCAGGTAGGCGGAGCCCAAGGCGGCGGCCCGCACGGCGAGGAGGAACCCCTTGGGATCCCCGGTTTTCAGGCAGTAGGCCTCCGCCCCCGAGGCCAGGGCCGCCCGCACCACCCCTTCTTGGCGGTGGACGGTCAGGACCACCACGCGGACCCCGGGGAGGAGGGCCTTGAGGCGGCGGGTGGCCTCCACCCCGTCCAGGCCCGGAAGCCCCAGGTCCATGACCACCACGTCGGGCCGGAGGCGCCCCACTTCCTCCAGCGCGGCCTCGGCGCTTCCCGCTTCCCCCACCACTTCGATGTCCGGCTCGGCCCTTAAGGCGGCGCGCAGGCCGTCCCGGGTGAAGGGGTGGTCCTCAACCAGGTACACGCGGACGGGCATGGCGTACCTCCTCCAGCTCCACGTAAAAAACCGTGCGGCCCTCCCGGCGCTCGTAGCCCACCCGGCCGCCGTGGGCCTCGAGGATCCTCCGGGTGAGGTAGAGGCCGAGGCCCCCACGCCCCTCCCGCACGGGGCGGTGGAACAGGTGGGGAAGAAGGGCCTCGGCAACCCCCGGCCCCTCGTCCTCCACGCCAAGGCGCACCACCCCGCTCCAGGCCTCGAGGCGCACGCGCACCCGGGAGCCGGGGGGAGCATGTTCCAGGGCGTTTTCCAAAAGGTGCTGCACCGCGCGGGCTAAGGCATCCCTTTGGCCCAGAACCCAGGCCTCCTCCCCCTCTACCCTGCACTCCAGGCCCCGGGCGGCGAACAGGGGGCCCAGGGCCTCGGCCACCTCCTCGGCCAGGGCCTTTAAGGGCACGGGCGCGGGCTCCTTCCCCGAGAGGGCAAAGCGGGCGAGTTCTAGGAGGTTGTCCGCCAGGCGCAAAAGCGCCTCGTTGGCGGCCACGCCGTTGGCCAGGGCCTGCCGGAAGGCCTCGTTCAGGGGCCCGTAGGCTCCCTGGAGGGCCAGGCGCAGGTTGAGGAGGTTGGCCGTGAGGGGGGTCCTGAGGTCGTGGGAAAGGGAGTAGGCCAGCTCCTTCAGGGCGGCCACGTGCCGGGCCTTCTCCAAGAGGGCCTTTAGCCGCTCCTGAACCTCCAGGGCGAGCTCCTCGAGCCGGGCCTCCCCTTCTGGACCCATCCCCTCCAGGAGCAGGAGGTAGCGGCCCAGGGGTAGGGCGAAAGCCCCCTCCCCTACAGGCCCCGGGGTCTCCCGTTCCCAGGCCCGCACCACCCGCCCGGGAACCCCCAGGGGAACCGGCCCCCAGGCCCCCACCAAGCCGGGCCCCCCGGGGGCCTTCTTCCAAAGGCTCGCCTCCTTGGCGCCGAAGAGGTGGGCAAGCCCTTCCGCGGCCTTCAAGAGGGCCTCCTCGGGCTCCTGGGGGTCCAGGTCCAGGGCCCGGTAGACCCGGGCCAGGGCCTCGGCCCGCCTTAAGGCATGCTCCGCCCGGCCCTGGGCCTCGGCCCGTTGGAGGAGGGCCAGGGTCAGGTAGCCCACCAGGGCCATGGAAAGGCCCGCGAGGGCGCGATTGGCCACCGAAAGAAGGCTCAGGTCGCCCTCGGCCCGGGCGTTGAGGAGGCCTGCCACCAGGTTGCCCAAGAGGGCCAAGGCCACGGTAGCCCAGGTGAACCCGGGGGAGAAGGCCATCCCGGAAAGGGCGATGGGAACCCCGAAGAGGATGGCCGCCACCAGGGCCTGCGGCGTGGCCACGTCCAGAAGGAAGGCGAGAAGGAGGAGGACGAGGGTTAGGGGACGCACCCAGCCCGGTTCCTTCCGCGGCACCCCCTAGAGTATAGCTTCCCTCCCCGCAACCCGCCAGATGGCGGGGGCCCCCGCCATCCGGGGGGTTGCGGCTCTCGAGGCCCCGGCATCACAATGCCCGCGGAGGTGAAGCGCCGTGGGCGACCTTCTGGCCCTCCTCCTCATGGCCTTGGCCCTGCTTTTGAGCTTAGGGCTTCTGGAGCTTCTGGGAAGGGTGCGGTGATGGCCATGGAAGCGCTGGCCTTCGTCCTCGGCCTGGCCCTGGTGGCCTATTTGCTCGCGGTCCTCTTCTTTCCGGAGGAACTCTCATGAACCCTGAAGGCTTCCTGCAGATCGCCCTCTTCTTCGGCCTGCTCCTCGCCCTGGCCTACCCCCTGGGCCTCCACGTTCACCGGCTCTGGGCGGGGGAAAGGAGCTTTCTCACCCCCCTCCTTGGGCCCTTGGAAAGGCTCCTCTACCGCCTGGGCGGGGTGGACCCCCAGGAGGAGATGGACGCCCGGGGCTACGGCAAGGCCCTCCTCCTCTTCAACGGCATCGGCCTCCTCTTCCTCTACCTCCTCCTCCGGGGGCAGAAGGCCCTGCCCCTGAACCCCCTGGGCTTCCCGGGGATGCCCCCCGATCTCGCCTTCAACACCGCGGCGAGTTACGTGACCAACACCAACTGGCAGTTCTACGGCGGGGAGAACACCTTGGGCTACCTGGCCCAGATGCTGGGGCTCGCCGTGCAGAACTTCCTCTCCGCCGCCACGGGGATTGCGGTGGCCTTCGCCCTGATGCGGGGCCTGGTGCGGAGCGGCACCCGAAGCTTAGGAAACGCCTACGCCGACCTCATCCGGACCACCCTCTACCTCCTCCTGCCCCTGGCCCTGGTCCTAAGCCTCCTCCTGGTGAGCCAGGGGGTGCCCCAGACGCTGAGCCCACCCGTGCGGGCGAACCTCCTGGACCCCTCCCTCCCCCGACAGGAGGTCACGATCCCCTTAGGCCCCGTGGCCTCCCAGGTGGCCATCAAGCACCTGGGCACCAACGGGGGAGGGTTCTATGGGGCCAACACCGCCCACCCCTTTGAGGGGCCCACTCCCCTCGCCGACCTCCTGGAGATCCTGGCCGAGACCCTGATCCCCACCGCCCTCTTCTTCGCCTTCGGCCGGACGGTGGGGGACATGCGCCAGGGCCTGGTCCTCCTCGGGGTGGCCTTGGCCTTCTGGGTGCCAGCCACCCTGGGGATCTACGCCCTCGAGGCCCGGCCCAACCCCCACCTGGTGGGCGTGGACCAGAGCCCGGGCCAGCTGGAGGGGAAGGAGCTCCGTTTTGGCCTCGCCCGCACCGCCATCTTCGCCGCCGCCACCACCGGCACCTCCACTGGGGCGGTGGATGCGGCCCACGACAGCCTGAGCCCCTTGGGCGGAGGCCTCGCCCTCTTCCTCATGATGCTGGGGGAGGTGAGCCCCGGGGGCGTGGGCTCCGGGCTTTACGGCCTTCTCCTCTACGCCCTCTTGGCCGTCTTCCTCGCCGGGCTCATGGTGGGGCGGACGCCGGAGTACCTGGGCAAGAAGGTGGGCCCGCGGGAGACCAAACTTGCGGCCTTCGGGCTCTTGGTGACGCCCCTCCTCGTCCTGGGCTCCACCGCCTGGGGGGCGGCCTACGGGGCCTCCCAGGTGGGCAACCCCGGGCCCCACGGCTTCAGCGAGATCCTCTACGCCTTCGCCTCCATGGCCAACAACAACGGGAGCGCCTTCGCGGGCCTCGCCCCAAACCCCGCCTACGCCTACCTGGGGGGGCTTGTCATGCTCCTGGGCCGCTTTTGGGTGATCGTCCCGGTCCTCTTCTTGGCGGAGGCCCTGGCGGAGGGGAGAAGGGTGGCTAAGAGCGCGGGAACCCTCCCCACCCACGGCCTCCTCTTCGGCCTCTGGCTCTTCCTCGTGGTCCTGTTCTTCGGGGCCCTGAACTTCTTCCCCGCCCTGGCCCTCGGCCCCCTGGCGGACCACCTCAGGCTCTACGGGGGGTGGTGAGGGTGCGGCGGGCCGCCTACCTCACCCCGAAGGACCTCCTCCTCTCCGCCCTCGCCAAGCTCTCCCCCCGCTACCTCCTCCGCAACCCGGTGATGCTCACGGTGGAGGCGGGGGCGGCCCTCCTTCTCCTCGAGGCCCTCCTCCGGCCCCAGGCCTTCACCTGGGCCGTGGACCTCTGGCTTTGGCTCACCCTTCTCTTCGCCGCCCTGGCGGAGGCCCTGGCCGAGGGCCGGGGTAAGGCCCAGGCCCTGGCCTTGCGGCGGATGCGGCAGGAGCTGGTGGCCAAGCGGCTGAAGGCCCCAGACCCCCAGGCCCCCTTTGAGGCGGTGCCCGCCAGCGCCCTACGCCCTGGGGACCTGGTCTTGGTGCAGGCGGGGGACTATATCCCTGCGGACGGGGAGGCTGTCCTTGGCATCGCCTCCGTGGACGAGAGCGCCGTCACCGGGGAAAGCGCCCCGGTGATCCGGGAGGCAGGGGGGGACCGGAGCGGGGTCACCGCCGGGACCCGGATCCTCTCCGACTGGCTGGTGATCCGGGTCACGGCCAGGCCCGGGGAGAGCTTCCTGGACCGGATGATCGCCCTGGTGGAGGGGGCCAGGCGGCGGAAGACCCCCAACGAGATCGCCCTAAGCCTCCTCCTCGCCGCCTTGACCCTGATCTTCCTGGCCGTGGTCCTCAGCCTGCCCTTCTTCACCAACTATGCAGGCGGGCGGCCGGACCTGGCCGTGCTGGTGGCCCTCTTCGTGTGCTTGGCCCCCACCACCATCGGCGGCCTCCTGCCCGCCATCGGGATCGCCGGCATGGACCGCCTCCTTCGGCGCAACGTGGTGGCCCTCTCCGGCCGGGCGGTGGAGGCGGCGGGGGACGTGGACGTCCTCCTCTTGGACAAGACGGGGACCATCACCCTGGGGAACCGCCAGGCGGTGGCCTTCATCCCCGCCCCAGGGGTGGAGGAAAGCCGCCTGGCCTGGGCCGCCTACATGGCCTCCCTGGCGGACGAAACCCCGGAGGGGCGGAGCGTGGTGGTGTACGCCAAGACCCGCTACGGCCTGCGGGAGCCCTTGCCCGAGGGGGCCCGGGTAGTGCCCTTTTCCGCCGAGACCCGGGTCTCGGGGGTGGACCTCGGGAACCTGAGCCTGCGGAAGGGGGCGGTGGAGGCCATCGCCAGGCTGGCGGGACCCGTCCCCGAACCCCTGGCCAAGGCGGTGGAGGCCATCGCCCGCGCCGGGGGCACCCCCCTCCTGGTGGCGGAAAATGGGAGGATCCTAGGGGCCATCCACCTCAAGGACGTACTCAAGGGGGGAATCCGGGAGCGCTTCGCCGCCCTGAGGCGGATGGGAATCCGCACCGTCATGGTCACCGGGGACAATCCCCTCACCGCCAAGGCCATCGCCGAGGAGGCGGGGGTGGACGACTTCCTGGCCCAGGCCACCCCCGAGGCCAAGCTCAGGCTCATCCAGAGGCTCCAGGCCGAGGGCCACCGGGTGGCCATGGCCGGAGACGGGACCAACGATGCCCCCGCCCTGGCCCAGGCAGACGTGGGCCTGGCCATGAACGCGGGCACCCAGGTAGCGCGGGAGGCCGCCAACATGATCGACCTGGACTCCAACCCCACCAAACTCCTGGAGGTGGTGGAGGTGGGCAAGCAGCTCCTGATCACCCGGGGGGCCCTCACCACCTTTTCCATCGCCAACGACCTCGCCAAGTACTTTGCCATCCTGCCCGCCGCCCTAAGCCCCCTCTACCCCGAGCTCGGCCGCCTCAACCTCATGGGGCTAAGGACCCCGGAAAGCGCCATCCTTTCCGCCGTCATCTTCAACGCCCTCGTGATTCCCGCCCTGGTCCCCCTGGCCCTCAAGGGCGTGGCCTACCGCCCCCGGCCCGCCGGGGAGCTTTTCCGCTACAACCTCCTGGTGTACGGGCTCGGCGGGCTTCTCGTCCCCTTTCTGGGGATCAAGCTCATAGACTTGGCCTTGGGCCTTCTCGGGAGGTAAGCATGGTTGCCCTCAGGCTCTTCCTGGCCCTCACCTTGGTCACAGGCCTCCTCTACCCCCTCCTGGCCACGGGCCTCGCCCACCTCCTCTTCTCCTGGAAGGCGGAGGGAAGCCTCCTCCGCCGGGGAGGGGAGGTGGTGGGAAGCGCCCTCCTCGGCCAGGCCTTTAGCTCGCCCCGCTACTTCCACCCCAGGCCCTCCGCCACGGGGGGCTTCCCCTACAACCCCATGGCCTCCGGGGCCTCCAACCTGGCCCCGGGAAACCCGGAGTTCGCCCAGGCGGTGGCGGCCCGGGCCCGCGCCTACCGGGCGGAAAACGGCCTGCCGGAGGGTTTCCCCGTCCCCATGGATGCGGTCACGGCCTCGGCCTCGGGCCTCGAGCCCTACATCTCGCCGGAGAACGCCCGCCTCCAGGCCCGCCGGGTGGCCCAGGCCCGGGGGCTTTCCGAGGAGGCGGTCCTGGACTTGGTCCGGCGCCACCTGGAGGGCAGGCAGTTTGGCCTTCTCGGGGAGCCCCGGGTCCACGTGGTGTTGCTGAACCTGGAGTTGGACCGGCTCCAGGGGGAGGGGCCTTGAGCCTTGAAGCCCTCCGGCTCCTCCTCGGTCCGGGGCGGCTCAAGGTCTACCTGGGCTACGCCATCGGGGTGGGCAAGACCCACCGGGCGCTCCTCGAGCTCCAGGAGCTCAAGCGCCGCGGGGTGGACGTGGCCATAGGCTGGCTCGAGCCCAAGGACCGCCCCCTCCTGGAGCGGCTGGCCGGGGGCCTTCCCCTCATCCCCCCGAAGCGCCAGGGGGTCTACGAGCTCATGGACCTGGAGGCCCTCCTGGCCCGCCGTCCCAGCACCGTCTTGGTGGACGAGCTGGCCCGCCGCAACCCTCCGGGCCACCCCAAGCGCCATGAGGAGGTAACCAAACTTCTGGAGGCCGGGATCAGCGTGATCACCACCTTAAACGCCTACCACCTGGAGTCCCTGGCGGGGGCTGCGGAGGCCTACCTCCGCCACCCCGTGGAGGAGCGGGTCCCCGACAGCCTCCTGGAGCAGGCGGACGAGGTGGTGGTGGTGGACCTACCCCCGGAAGACCTCCTGGAGAGGCTCAGGGGGCTACCCGCCTACCGCGGCCTCCACAGCCCCCTCCTCTCCCTGCCCACGCTGAAGGCCCTCAGGGAGATGGCCCTGAGGCGGGTGGCCCGTTCCCTCGAGCCCGGCCTCGAGCGCCTCCTGGTCCTGGTGCCGGAGGACTACTACTGGTTCCGCCGCCTGGTGGACTACGCCGCCCTCCGGGCCCGGCGCCTTGGGGGGATGTTCTACGTCCTCCACCCAAGGCCCCAGCCCCTCCTCGGCGCCGCGCCGCCCCTGGAGGAGGAGCGGAGGGCCCGCATGGAAGCCTACGTGGCCGAACGGGGAGGGACCTTCCTCGTGCGCTCAGGACCCCTCATCCCCGTAACCCTGGAGGCCCTACGGGCCGTGCGGGCCCAGGCCCTGTTGACCGGCCATGGGGGGAGCCGCCCCTGGCCGCCTCCCACCCAGCTCAAGGCCCTGCTCCGCCGCCTGGAGCGGCAAGGGGTGGAGGTCCACCTGGTGCCCGAAACCTCCCCTAGGCGCCGGCGCTCCCCGCAAAGCGCCCCCCGGGAGGGCAAGGGACCGGGCCGCCTCAAGGTGTTTTTGGGCATGGCCCCGGGGGTGGGAAAGACCTACGCCATGCTTCAGGAGGCCCACGAACTCAAAGCCAAGGGGGTGGACGTGGTGGTGGGCCTGGTGGAAACCCACGGCCGGAAGGAAACCGAAGCCCTCCTGGAGGGCCTCGAGGTCCTGCCCCGCAAGCCCGTGGTCTACAAAGGGGTAACCCTCCTGGAGCTGGACTTAATGGCCCTGCTCCAAAGGCACCCCCAGGTGGCCCTGGTGGACGAGCTCGCCCACACCAACCCCCCTGGCCTCCTCCACGCAAAGCGCTACCAGGATGTCCTGACCCTAACCCGCGCGGGGATCGCGGTCCACACCACGCTGAACGTGCAACACCTGGAAACCCTGGCCCACCTGGTGGAGCGGGTCACGGGAATCCGGGTACGGGAAACGGTTCCCGACTGGGTGGTGGCGGAGGCCGACGAGGTGGTGCTGGTGGACCTGCCCCCCGAGGCCCTCAGGGCGCGGCTGGCGGAGGGCAAGGTCTACCCGCCGGAAAAGGCGGAGGAGGCCCTGAAGGGGTTTTTCACGCAGGAGAACCTGAGGGCCCTGAGGGAGCTCGCCCTCGCGGAGGTAAGCGGGCTCGCCGCCGAGCCGCCCGCCCCCCTTGGGCCCGTTCTGGTCTATGGCGACTCGGAGCAGGTTTTCCTGCGCGCGGCCCGGGTAGCCGACCACCTGGGGGAGGCCCTTTACCTCCTGACGGAGGGAGCCCCGGAGAACCTCTTGCAGCTCGCCCACGCCCACCGGGCCAAGGTCAAGGTCCTGGGGCCCTTGGGACCCGCGGAGCGCCTCGCCGCCCTCGAGGCCTACGTCCGCCGCCTGGCGCCTGGCCTTGTGGTCCTTCCCCTGGGTCCCCTGGCGCAGGAGGCCACGGGCCGCCTCCCCCAAACCCTCCTCCTCGTTCCGCCCGAAGACCTTGCGTCCGGCAGGAAGGGCGCCCGCAGGCTGTGGCCCTGGGCCTCTCCGCGGCCCGCCTCCCCGGCGGGAAGGCTTGGGGGAGCCGGGCCCTTGCGGTAGGCTGGACACCGTGGCCACGTTGCTGGATGCCAAGTCCCTCTTGGAAGCCCTCTCCTATCCCAGCCTCCTCGCCCTTCCCTTTGCGGAAACGGGCCTCCTCTTCGGCTTCTTCCTGCCCGGGGACAGCTTCCTCGTCACGGTGGGCCTCTTCGTGGCCGCCGGTAAGCTCGCCCTGGGGCCAAGCCTCGCCCTCCTCTTCCTGGGCTCCTTCCTGGGGCACCAGGTGGGCTACCTCTGGGGGCGGAGGCTGGGAAGGGGGCTCAAGGCTCGGATGCGCCCGGAGCACTGGGAGAAGGCAGAGGCCTTCCTCAGGCGCCGGGGCGCCCTCGCCCTGCTCCTTGCGCCCCTGGTCCCTGTGGTGCGCACGGGCATGCCCTTCGTGGCGGGGGCCTTCGCCTACCCCTACGCCCGCTTCCTCCCCCTGTCCCTCCTGGGCACGCTTCTTTGGACCCAGGGGGTGACCCTCCTGGGCTATTTCCTTGGGCGGGCCCTGCCGGGCCTGGACCGCTACCTCTTCCTGGTGGTGGTTCTGGTGGTCCTCATCTCCCTCCTGCCCGCCTTCCTGGAGGCGAGGCGGCGGTGACGGGGGGAGTGGCCAGGGGCCGGATGGCATGATCTGCGACGCGTTTTCTGAACGCGCCCTTAGGATACCGGAGCTTCCGCCGCGGTAGGGCACCTAAATACGGCTTAGGCGTCCTCCAACAAAGAGAAAAACGAAGAAATCCATGCTGGCCCGCTTTCCTGGGGTGTGACCCCCAAGGCGTTCCGTGTCCGCCAGTCCCTCGGGTTGTGACCGAAAAGGCGGACCTCACCTGCGTCCGGGGGGAAAAGGCCCACCAGCAGTCCGATGGCCGTGCTCTTGCCCGCCCCGTTGGGACCCAAAAGCGCCGGGGTTTCCCCAGGGAGCAGGTCCAGGCTGAGGCCCCGCAAGGCCTCGGTGCGGCCAAAGCGCTTCCTCACCTCCCTAAGCTCCGCCAACGCGTCCATGGCCTCTTTTTAGCCCCCCCAAGGCCTGACGGGTAGGGCCGACCTTCATGGGAGCGACGTGACAAGCATCACCCTGTGCGGGCTGATCGGCCCAGCCAACCCCCCTTGTCCCCGCCCGCCCTGCCTAAGGGGTTCGGAGGGCCCGCGCCGGTCCCTCGGGAACGTGGCCGTAGGCTTGGTAGAGATGGTATGCGGCCTCCAGGTCCGCCCTGCCCCCCTGGCGGAGCTTGCGCTTGGTAAGGCCAAGGACGTAGCGGGCAAGGGGGTTCTTGGGGTCTAAAGCCGTAGCCCTTTCCAGCATGGTCAGGGAGCGCTTAAGGCCCGTGGGCGTCGGGGGCTTGGCGAAAACCCCTCCCCTCGCCTGCTCCCCCCGGTAGTAGTAGAACTGGGAGCGCAGGAAGGCAAAGGAAAGGGGCCGGACCTCCTCTGGCCTAAGAGACCGACCCTGGAAGCGGTAGCCCACGATGCTGCCGTCCCTGGCGTAGACCGGAACCACGAAACGGTACCCCTCGGCCGTTTCCACGAAGAGCCCCTGGTGGCGGGGGAAGGGGATGGGCTCCGAGGGGTCCACCAGGTAGTCCCGCCCCCTTAGGCGCAGGACCGCCACCGCGTGCCCCAGGTTGCTCTCCTTGCCCTCCGGGTTCCTCCAGACCATGAAGACCCCTGCGGAAAAGCCTGCTTCCTGGAGAAGGCCCTGGACCAGGACCGCCTGGAGCAGGCACTGGCGCTCCCCCTTGAGGGCGGCGTAGGCGAACTCGTAGCCTTCCTCGAGGCTGAAGCGGGGCAGGAGGCGCTTCACCAAGACAAAGGCCCACCGGGCAGCTTCCAGGGGATTGCCTCGGGCCTTCTGCCGCTGGAGCGCCCGGTCCAGGGGCTCCCCGAACACCCGCGCATAGGCCTCCTCCAGCCAAGGAAGGAAGGCGGGCGCTCCGGAAACCTCCCTATAGGAATCGGCCACCAGGACGCGGAAGGCCTCGCTTCTGAGGGGAAAGGCTAAAGCCGCAAGACCCAGCCAAAGCGGTAGAACCAGTAAAGGACGAACCACCATCCGAGAATATACAGCGCCGTACACGTCCACTCCCCCCACAGGGGTCCAAACCTTAGGCTAAGGGCGGAGGACGCCTCCGGTAGGAGGTCCCGGAAAAGGGTGAGCTTAAAGGCGATGGGCAGGACGTAAGCGAGAAGGGGGTTAACCCCAAAGGGGCGGAGGGGCCAGAAGCTCCAGGGGGGTAGCTTCTCCAGGGCGAGGAGGAGCAAGGCCCCCAGGCCCAGGGCCAGGAGGAGGTAGGTGGGGGTCCAGTACGTCTTGTCGGGGGGCAGAAGCGGGCTCCCCCCAAGGCCGAGAAGAAGGGCCGAAAGCCCGAGGACCAGGGTCGCGACCCGCCTTCCCTCCCCCAGGGCCTCCCCCAGGAAGGTGCTGAGCAGGACGAACCCCCCGGTGGGCACAGCGGAGAGCAGGCCCCGGAGGCCCAGGGGCGCCAGGTAGGTGCGGTTGAGGTGCAAGGGGAGGTTGGCCTCTTCCCGAAATACCCCGGCCCCCACCCCGGGGACCGGGACCAAAAGAAGCGCCGCCCCGTAGCCCAGGAGGAGCAGGAAGCCGAGGAGTAGGCGGCGCAGGGGTGGGAGGTCGTAGAACCAGGCCCCTACCAGGTAGGCTAGGGCCAGGAGCTGGAGCACGTCCAGCGCGAACACGGGGTGTCCCGCCTGCAGGCTGGTGAGGCCCAGGCCCAGCAGGAAGAGGAGGAGGGCGCGCCGGAGCACCCGCACCTCGTACCGCCAGGGGGGCAAGCCCCGCTTGAGAAAGGCCTTCCGGCTGAAAGGGATCGCGGCCCCCATGGCCAGGAGGAACCAGGGGAAGACCCAGTCCGCCAGGTAATAGCTGTGGCCGAAGGGCCCGTGGCCCATCCACGCCGGAGCGCCTGGGGGGAGGTTGTTGACCAGGAGCATGAGGAAGACGGTCAGCCCCCGAAAGCCGTCCAGGGCCGGGTTTCTCATCGCCAGGCCAGGGGGAGGGAGGAGAGGGGGCCCAGGACCAGGCCCTGGCCTTGGGCCAGGCGGGCGAAGGCGGGAAGGACCTCGAGGGTGGTCCGTACGTTGTCGTGCAAAAGGACGATCCCCCCGGGGCGGAGGTGGGCCTGGAGGCGGGCTTCCAACACCCGGGGGGCTAAGCCCGCGTAGTCCCCGGGGTCATCCGTCCAGAATACCGTGGTGAGCCCCAGCTCCCTGGTCACCCGCAAGACGGTGGGGTCATACCGGCCCCCAGGCGGGCGGAAATAGCGGGGGGGCTTGCCGGTAAGGCCTTCCAGCACCTGGTTGCACCTCTCCAGCTCCGCGCGGATGGCCTCCTCGGGGAGGCCGGGGAGGCGCACGTGGTGGTAGGTGTGGTTACCCAGCTCGTGGCCTGCCGCCACCAAATCCGCCACGAAGTAGGGATACGCTTCCGCATTCCTCCCGATGACAAAGAAAGTGGCCCGCAGGCCTTGGCGCCGCAGGGTGTCCAGGAGGAGGGGGGTGAACAAGGGATGGGGGGCATCGTCAAAGGTGAGGGCGGCGTAGGGCCGGTTAGGGCTGCCGTGGTAGATGACCCCACCCCGGCGCCCCACCCGGCTCGAAAGAACCTGTTCCGCCTTTTCCTTGGCCCGGAAGGGCTCGGGCCCCTCGAGGCGCGGCCGATCCTCGAGGATCAGGTCCAGGGGGCGCTGGGGCAGGAGGCCGGGGTTCAGCCAGAGCCGATCGTACCCGGTGGGGACCTTTAACCCCAAGAAGGCCTGCGCCCTTTCCCGAGGCACGCTAGCGGTAAACAAGGGAAAACCGGAGGGCCCCTGATAGGGGCTTGGGTAGAGGGAGAGATCCACCTCGTCCAGGCCGGGGCGCGCCTTAAAGGCCAGGCCCAAGGCCTGCTGGGCCAGGTGAAGGAGACCGGAGGGCGGGGTCCCCTTGGGGACCTGGAGGATCACGTGGGCCACCTCCAGATGCCCGTTGGAAAGGTATTCGGCCCGCACCACCTCGGGGAGGGGAAGGTGGAGGGCAGGCAAGGCCTCGTGGGGCAGGGGCCGGGAGGGTCCAGGCCCCTCCACGTAGGGAAGGGGGGCGAGGGCGAGGGCCAGCCAAAGCATGAGCCCATTCTAACGGAGGGGATCGAGCCCATCCGGGAAACGCAGGAGCCCGGGGCCCGTTCCCGGGGTGTCGGTCCTACCGTACTGGAACACCACCCGACTGCCCCTGCGGTCCACCACCAAGACCCGGTGGCGACGGTCATCGGTCAGCACCACCAGGCCGTTGGCGAGGCCCACGGCCACCGAGGGATGGTCTAGGCGGCCTTCGGGATCCGTGGGGGCGTAGCGCCATAGGGTGCGACCCTGAAGGTCTAGCTCGTAGACGGCTCCCGGGAAGGACCAGTCGGCCACCAGGAGGGTACCCCACGGGGTGAGGTTGGCATCGGAGGGATACCGCGCGGGTAAGGGAAGGGTTCGCAAACGCCGTCCCTTTAGGTCCACGATGGCCACATCGCGGCCCACGATCTCCGTCACCAGCAGCCGGTCCTGCCCCAGGGGGAAGGCCCCGTTCGGCTTGTTGAAGAAACCCTGGGCGTTGCGGCAGACCCCGGTCTTGCCCAGAACGCGGGCGAGCCTGCCCGCCTGGGTGAGAAGGAGGACGCGGCAGTTGCGAATGTCCGCCAAGGCCAAAAGCCCGAAGGGCAAGGGCACCAGGTCATCCGGGTTGTCCAGCTGGCCCACGCTCCGGCCCGGGCTTCCGGGCCGGCCGTAGCGCCAGAGGAGGCGGCCCTCAGGGTAGGTGACCGCGGCCACGGCATCCACCTCGGGGTCCGTGATGTAGGCCACCTTACCCCCGGAGCCCAGGAACACGTCGTCGGTGTAACGGAAAGGAGCGGGAAGGGAGACCACCCGGACCAGGCGTCCCTCCCCAGAGAGTTCCACCAGGCGGTGATTGCCCGCGTCGGCGATGACCAGGCCCTTGTCCAAGGGCCCCTTTGCCCAGGCCAGCAGGCCCACCAGCGAAAAAAAACCAACGAAACCCAGCCCCCTCATGGCCTCCACCCTAGCCCCGGTGCCTGAGGCCCACCTGAAGCCCCTGCGCTTTGGGGATGAGGGGGAATCCCGGTGGCGGAACCCACAGGGAAGGTTTCTGAGCTGGGTGATAACGGGCTTCAGTAAGCGTTCAGGTATGGGAGCAAGGATGCAGGTGGAGGTGAGAAGGACTATGCGAAAGCACATGCTGCTCGCGGCGTTAGGGGCAAGCCTGGCCTTGGCGCAACCGGTTTCCGTCCCCGACCCGGCCCAGTACGGGTTCCCCGAGGTGGCGGCGTCTGTTATCCTCAACCCCTGGGACTACCTTCGCCTGGGTTTGGGGAGCGTGGTCCTCACGGTCCCCAACCAGGCCTTCGGCAAGGATCCCGTGCGGTTGGAGCTCCTGGTGGGGAACCCGGCCACTTGGCAGGGCTATGCGCCCAAGGGGCAGAAGGTGATCTACGCCTTCGCCCTGCGGGTGACCGACCTGGTGACGGGCCAGCGGATCCTCAGCTTTGCCAAGCCCCTGCACTTCAGCTACTACGGCTCGGAGATCACCGAAAAGGCGGGCTACTGGGACGTTAGCTTCACCAACCCGCCCCAGGTAACCCCCAACCCCGTCAAGCCCACGATTCAGATTTTCCACCTGGGCACCAGGCACCAGACCGGCCGCCTGGCCCACCCCCTGGCGGGAGCCGGGGTAGGGTGGCTCATCACCGTGCCCGCTCCCTAGGGGTTTACCGGCCCGTGGAGCCTGCTCCTGGGGGGCAAAGGAGGTAAGCGGTGCGTTGGAAGAGCGGTTTCCTAGGGATGCTCACCGTGGCCCTGATGGCGGGGGTCCTGGTGTGGTGGGGCCTGGACCGGGCGGATGGCCAGGGGCAGGGGGCCGGGCCAACCCCTCCCCCACCCCAGGGCCTCCTGCCCGACGAGGCCAACACCGTGGCCATCGCGGCCAAGTACGGTCCCGGCGTGGTCCTGGTGGAAAGCCTCATTCCCGGGCAGGCCCTTCCCCCTGATGTGCCCCCGCAGTTCGCCCCCTTCCTCGAGCCCTTCCTCCAGCCCCCTCGGGTGGGGACGGGCTCGGGGTTCTTCATCGATCAGGAAGGGCACATCCTCACCAACTACCACGTGGTCCAGGGGGCCAGGGAGGTGCGCGTGCGCCTCTACGGGGACCCCAAACGCTACCCAGCCAAGGTGGTGGGTGCGGTACCGGGCCTGGACCTGGCCCTGCTCCAAGTTAGGGCCAAGCCCCCCGCCGTGCTCACCCTTGGGGACTCGGACCGGGTGCTGGTGGGGCAGAAGGCCATCGCCATCGGCAACCCCTTCGGCCTGGAGTTTACCGTGACCACGGGGGTGGTCTCCGCCTTGCGCCAGAACCCGGGGGCGGTGGACCCCTTGGTGCCCAAGCTCATCCAGGCGGACGCCCCCATCAACCCCGGCAACTCCGGGGGCCCCCTTTTGGACTCTCGCGGCGAGGTCATCGGGGTGAATACCGCCATCCTCTCCCCCTCAGGCCAGGTGGGGGCTCCGCAGTACTCGGGCATCGGGTTTGCCATCCCCAGCAACCTGGTAAAGGAGTGGCTCCCCGCCATGCGGGCGGGCAAGGAGGTGAGCCAGGCCGAGGTCCTGGCCAGAAGGCCCCGCATCGGGGTCCAGGTCCTTCCCCTGGGGGCGTTGCCTCCTGAGCTACTGCAGCAGTACAACCTGCCCCCGGAGGGCCTGATGGTGGTCAAGGTAGACCCGGGTTCCCCCGCCGCCAAGGCCGGGCTCCGGGGGGCCACCCATTTTGTCACCCTGACCGGTCCCACGGGGCAGGCCGTGGAGGTCGGGGTGGACGGGGACGTCCTCCTCGAGGCCAACGGCAACCCCCTGGCGACCCCTCCGGACCTCGCCAACCTTATCGCCAACCTCAAGCCCGGGGAAGCGGTGGTCCTCAAGGTGTGGCGGGCGGGGAGAACCTTTGAGGTGCGGGTGGTGCCTGCGAGGGGACAGCCGTGACCCCGGGCGAGATCCTGAGCGGCCTCTTCTGGCTCTTCCTCATCTTCACCTTCCTAAGCCCTTACCTGCAGCGCCAGGCCTTGGAGGCCGCCCGCACCCGCGTCCTCCTAAGCCTGGAGCGCAAGCGGGGAAGCCGGGTCATCACCCTCATCCACCGGCAGGAGGCCATCAACCTCCTGGGGATCCCCGTGGTGCGCTACATCGACGTGGACGACTCGGAGGAGGTCTTGAGGGCCATCCGCCTCACCGACCCCCAGGTGCCCATTGACCTCATCCTGCACACCCCGGGGGGCCTGGTCCTGGCGGCGGAGCAGATCGCCCTGGCCCTCCTCAAGCACCCCGCCAAGGTGACCGTCTTCGTCCCCCACTACGCCATGTCGGGGGGCACCCTCATCGCCTTAGCCGCCGACGAGATCGTCATGGACGAGAACGCGGTCTTGGGCCCCATTGATCCCCAGATCGGCGAGTACCCGGCGGCAAGCCTCCTGGCCCTGCTCCAGACCAAGCCCGTGGACAAGATCGAGGACGCCACCCTTATCCGGGCGGACATGGCCGCGAAGGCCATGAAGCAGGTGGAAGAGGTGGCGGAGAAACTGCTTTCCAAGCACCTGGACCCTGACCGAGCCCGCACCACCGCCAGGCTCCTCTCCCAAGGCACATGGACCCACGACTACCCGATCACCGTGGAGGCGGCCAGGGGTCTGGGCCTCCCCATAGCCACAGCGATGCCCAAGGAGGTGTACCAGCTCATGGAGCTCTACCCCCAGGCCCAGATGCGCCGCCCGAGCGTTCAGTACATCCCCATGCCCTACGGCCGAGGGAGGGAGCGGTGAACCGGAGGGAGCCTCCCGACCTTGACGAAGGGTGAGAGCCCGTGCTAGCTTTGCCTTAGAGGCGATGGAGTCCGCCTGAACCGCCCATGGGGCTGATGACTCCTACCGGATCCCCGGTAGGAGTCCTTTGTTTGGAGGTGGCGTGGAGCAGCGCGAGGCGCTTTCCCCGACCTTGCTCGGCCATGAAATCCCGTCCCCTGGGGATGTTCCGGGTTACTTCCGGGATCTCCTCCTCTCCCAGTTAGAACGGGACATCTTCGCGGCGCACCCGGGCATGGGTCTGGAGGCCCTTTTCCGCACCCCTCTTCCGGCCAAGGGGGGAGTGGTCCACCGGCAGCAGGTGGCCCGGGAGTTGGAGAAAGAGGGGCTGGGCCGCGCCTTCCGGGGCTACTTCCGGGCCATGGAGGCGGTGCGGGCCTGGCTCGGCCTGGGGGAGAAGGCCCGCCATCCCTGGCAGGCGCGCCTGCACTTCCTGCAGGCGGCCGGGGTTTACCTGGAGGCGGTAACGGCGCTGGACAAGGAACTTCGCCGGCACTTCCCGCGTTCCCTGGGGCTTGGGAGCTACCGGGCCTATCTGGAGGCCTACCGGCAGGGTCCGGCCTTCCGCCGGTTCCAGGAGGACCTCGAGGCCACCCGCTCGGTCCTCCTCGCCCTGCGATACACCCTCCAGATACGCGAGGGGCGCCTCCTCTTGAGGGCCTACCGGGGAGAGGCCGACTACGGCGAGCGGGTCCAGGAGACCTTCCGCCCCTTCTTTGGGGAGGGGACGCCCACCTGGGAGCCCTCCTCCCCGCCCCCGGGGCCGTGGTTGAACCATGTGGAGGAATGGATCCTGGACCACCTCGCCCTCCTTTTCCCCGGGGCCTTCGGCCGCCTCGAGGCCTTCTCCCGCCAGCACCAGGGCTTTGTGGACCCGGTCCTCGCCCGGCTGGAGTGGGAAGCCCGCTTCTTCCTGGCCTACCTGGACTTCATCGCTCCTTTGTGGGAGGCGGGCCTCCCCTTCACCTACCCCGAGGTGGCGGAAACCCCTCCCTTCTTCCTGGAGGAGGGGGCGGACCTGGCCCTGGCCGCCAAGGCGGTGGCCCAGGGTACGCTTCCCGTACCCAACGGCTTCCGCTTTGATGGGACGCGCGTCCTGGTGGTCACGGGACCCAACCAAGGGGGGAAGACCACCTTCGCCCGGATGGTGGGACAGGCCCACCACCTGGCCGCCTTGGGCCTTCCCGTTCCGGGAAAACGGGCCCGTCTCCCCTTACCGGACCGGATCCTGACCCACTTCGAGGTCCGGGAGAACCCCGAGGAGCTCAAGAGCAAGCTGGAGGAGGACCTTCTGAGGCTCAAGAACGCCATGGATCAGGCCACGGAGCGCTCTCTCCTTCTTCTGAACGAGCCTTTCGCCTCCGCCCCCCTGGAGGATGCCCGGCTCCTGGGTCACTTCATCCTGAAGCGGATCCTGGCCCGGGGGAGCCTGGCGGTGGTGGTCACCTTTCTGGACGAGCTCGCCCGCCTCCCGGGCACGCGGAGCCTGGTGGCGGAGGTGGACCCCTTGGACCCCGCCCGCCGCACCTTCCGCATCCGGGAAAGGCCCCCGGACGGCAAGGCCTACGCCCTGGCCCTGGCGGAGAAGCACGGCCTCACCTATGCCCTCCTGAAGGCGCGCCTGGGGGGTGGGGGATGAGGGTGGGTCTCCTCCACCCGGAGCAAGACCTGGACCTGAGCCGTCCCCTTCCCTTTGCCTGGGAGGAGGTGGAGCACGACCTGGGCCTGGGGACGGTCCTCGAGGCCATGGCCGGGGGGGACGCCTACCTTATGGAGGTGGCCCGCAAGGTCCTGGCCCAGGGCCTCTCCTCGAACCCCGCCACCATCCTTTACCGCCAAGAGGCGGTGCGGGAGGTGTTGCAGCAACCGGGCCTAGCGGAAACCCTCTACCGCCTGAGCGAGGAAACCCTGCGCACCAAGCGGCGCGAGGCCTACAGCCTTTACCGGCGGGACCGCATCGACCTCTACGGGGCCGTCAAGGGGATGGAGGTCCTCCTCCGGGGCCTCAAGGAGCTCCTGGAGGTCCTGGAGCGGACCCCCCTCGCCCGTTCCCCCTTTCTGGACCTCCGGGCCCGCCTGGCCTCCGTCCTGACCCCCGGCTTTTTCCGCCGCGCCGAGGAGCACCTTGCCGCCCTGCGCTTTCCCCGGGGGGTCACCATGGCGGCAAGCCTCGGCCCGGAGGGGCGCGGCCAGGGATATGCCCTGCTTCCCCCGGAGGCCCCTTGGCGCCCCTGGTCCCTGGGGCGCCCGCCCAAGGCCTACGTCCTCACCCTCCACCCCCGGGACGAGTCCGGGGCCAGGATCCTGAGGGAACTCCGGGAGCGAGGGGCTTGGGAGGCCGCCAAGGCCCTGGCCACCGCGGTGGAGGAGGTGGCCCGCTTCTTCGAGGCCCTTAGGGCGGAGGCGGGCTTCCTCCTGGGCGCTTCCCGCCTGGCCTCGAGGCTGAAGGCCTTGGGCTTGCCCCTTTCCTTCCCCACCCCCGGGGAAGGCCTGCGCCTGGCCTTTAAGGGCCTCTACGACGTGGGGTTGGCCCTCCGGCAAGGGGGGGCGGTGGGCAACGACCTCGAGGCCCACGGCAAGAACCCCCTCGTCATCACCGGGGCCAACCGGGGGGGCAAGACCACGTTCCTGCGTAGCCTCGGCCTCGCCCAGATCCTGATGCAGGCCGGGCTTTTCGTGGGGGCCGAGGCCTTTGAGAGCGGCCTCGTAGACGGGATATTCACCCATTTCAAGCGCGAGGAGGACCGGGAGCTTGCGGCGGGGAAGTTGGAGGAGGAACTCAGGAGGCTCAGCGGCCTGGTGGACCACCTCACGGCGCGGCCCCTTTTCCTCTTCAACGAGAGCTTCGCCGCTACCAGCGAGCCGGAGGGGTCGGAGCTCGGGGCCCAGGTGGTGCGGGCCCTGGCCGAGCGGGGGGTACGGGTGGTCCTCGTCACCCACTTCTACTCCCTGGCCGCGGCCTTTGCGGACGATCCCCACGTCCTCTTTCTCCGGGCGGAACGGCTGCCCGACGGGAGGCGCACCTACCGCCTTCTCCCGGGGCTCCCCGAACCCACGGCCTACGCCCGGGACCTCCTCGGGTGGATCATTGGGGAGGAGGTTCCATGAGAGAAGACGTGAGCCTCGCCTGGCGCTTCGTGGTGGCCATGGGGCTGGTGAGCCTCCTCGCCGACCTCACCTACGAGGGGGGGCGGAGCGTCTCGGGAGCCTTCCTTGGGGCTTTGGGGGCCTCGAGCCTCTGGGTGGGGGCGGTCTCGGGCCTGGGCGAGTTTTTCGGGTACGCCGTCCGCCTCCTCTCGGGCCGCCTGGGAGAGAGGCACCTGGCCTGGCCCCTCCTCTACCTGGGCTACGCCCTGAACCTCCTGGCCCTCCCCGCCCTGGCCCTGGCGGGGAGTCCCTACGGGGCAAGCCTCCTCCTCTTCCTGGAAAGGCTCGGCAAGGGCCTGAGGACCCCGGTGCGCGATGCCCTTCTGGCCCGGGCCGGGGCTGAAGTGGGCATGGGCAGGGCCTTTGGCCTTCACGAGCTCATGGACCAGGTCGGGGCCGTTCTCGGCCCCCTGGTGGTGGCCCTGGCCGTGGCCCAGGGGGGCTACCGCTTGGGCTTCGCCGTGTTGGCGGTCCCCGCCCTCCTTGCCCTGGGGCTCCTTACCCGGGCCCGAGGCCTCGAGCCCGAGGCCGCCAGGGGGGCGGGGAAAACGCCGCTACCGCGCGCTTTCCCCCTCTACCTGCTCTTCGCCGGCCTCTTCGCCTTGGGCTTTGTCCACTTCCAGATCCTGGCCTTCCACCTGGAGCGGGCGGGCGCCCCTCCGGCGGGCATCGCCCTTCTCTTTGCCCTGGCCATGGGGGCCGATGCCCTCTTGGCCTTCCTGGGGGGCCTGGCCTTCGACCGGCTGCGCTTCCGGGTCCTCCTCCTGGTGCCCTTCCTGGCGGGGTGGGGGAGCTCCCTGGTCCTCCTGGGAACCTCTCCCCTACCCTGGGCCCTGGGGGCCGCCCTCTGGGGCGGGGCCTTAGGCCTCCAGGAGAGCGTGGTGCGGGCCGGAGTAGGCCACCTCTCCCAAGGTTCCGCCTGGGCCTACGGGCTATTCGACGGGGTCTTCGGCACCGCTTGGCTCCTGGGGAGCCTTCTCATGGGCTACCTCTACACCCTCTCCCCCGCCCACGCCGCCTGGGGGACGCTCGCCGCCGAGGCCCTGGCCCTGGCCTCCCTGGCCTTCCTCCTTCGGAAGGGGGTGGCTTAGCGTGCCGCTCTTCCGAAGAAGGCCCGCCCCAAGCCAGGAGGTGCGCGAGGCCGAGCTGGCCTCCTTGCGGGAGGCGGTGGCCCGCCTCGAGGGGGAGGTGGCCCTGCTCCGGGAGAAGAACGCCCAGCTCGCCCGGGAGGCCGGCCCTGCCCTAAAGGAGAACGCCGTCCTCCGCTACGAGCTTTTCAAGTGCCAGCAGGACCGGCAGGTGTTGGAGTTCCACCTTTCGGGGCTACGGTCGGAGCTACGGGCCACCCTGAACCTCCTCCGGCGTTGGGCCCCCGGGGAGCCGCCCAAGGAGGTGCCCCTCCTCACCGCCCTATTGGAGCTCCTGGAGGTGGGGCGCAGGCTAGGGGTGGAGGTCCAGGCCCTGGAGGAGGCGGAAGAAGCCGCCCGCTCGCATCTGGGTTCCTGGTCCTTCCACCCCGAGCGCTTCCTCGCCTTACGCCTGGCGGGCCTCCTGGCAGCCTTGGAGCGCCTGGTGGACGAAGGGGTCTGGAGGGCCGAGCACCCGGCGGACGGCCTGCGCGCCTACCCGCCCCCGTTGGAGCGGGTGCGGGAAACCCTGGCCGGGTTTCTCGCGGAGGCCGCCTCCGGGCAGGATACCGCCAGCGAAGGCGGTGGCGGAACGCCCTAGGGTCTGAGGCATCGTTTCAGGATGGCTTAAGGCTCCTTGGAAAGGATAAACGTAGGAGGAGGTGGACCCATGCGACCAGGCGTTGACTTCCGCGCTCCCGGAACCCCGGCACCCCAGCAGGAACCCCCGCGTCCCGCCCGGGGAATACCGCTTCCCGCCGTGTCTGAGCCGGCCTCTGGCCGGTATCCTGCCCGGCCAGATTCCCTCCTGGTGGGGGCCGCCCCACGCCGGGCCCATGGGGGTGTCCGAAAACCCCTGGCCGTGGACTGGGCCCAGGCGGACCCCGGCCGGGGCAAGGCCCTTTACGTCCAGAGGTGCGCCGTCTGCCACGGGGCCAACGGGGAGGGCCAGGCGGGGCCTCCCCTCTGGGGCCCCCGCTCCTACAACGCCGGGGCGGGCATGGCCAACTGGAAGAAGCTGGCGGCGTTCATCCACGGGGCCATGCCCCTGGGCAACCCCAACCTGTCCCCGGAAGAGGCCCGGGACATCGCCGCCTTCGTGGACAGCCAGCCCCGCCCCGACTTCATCCTTAAAGAGCACCTTCCCCCGCCCCAGGACCTGGGGGTGTACACCTCCCGGGTGCTGGAGGAGGTCAAGAAGGTGGAGCCGGTGAAGCCATGAAACTGGTGGTCCTGGGGTTTACCGGAGACCTTACCCGGAGGCTCCTCGTGCCTGCCCTCCTCCGCCTCCTGGCCCGGGGAGAGGTGAGGGACCTCGAGGTCATCGGCCTGGGCAGGGAGCCCTGGGGCGGCGAGGAGGCCCTGGACCGGCTGGAGGCCTTCTTGCGTACCCTCCCCGGCGCCGACTTCCAGGCCTGGGCCGAACTCCGCAGGCGCACGCGCTACCAGGCGGCCGACCTCAGCCCGGAGGGACTTAAAGGCCTGCGGGGCCTCGAGGGCGATGCCGTCTTCTACCTGGCCCTGCCGCCCACCCGCTTCGCCCAGGCCGCGGTGGCCTTGGGCGCGCTGGGGCTGGCCGAGGAGCGGCATGGGTTCCGCAGGATCGTGGTGGAAAAACCCTTCGGCACCGACCTTCACTCCGCCCAGGCCCTTAACCAGGCCCTCCATCGTTCCTGGCGCGAGGAGCAGATCTTCCGCATGGACCACTTCCTGGGGAAGTGGGCGGTGGAAAACCTCCTGGCCACCCGCTTCGGCAACCGCTTCCTGGAGCCCCTTTGGCGGAGCTGCCACGTGGAATGGGTGGAGATCACCTATGCGGAAACCCTGGGCCTCGAGGGGCGGGCCGCCTACTACGACCAGGCGGGGGCCCTGAGGGACATGCTCCAGAACCACCTGATGCAGCTCTTCGCCCTCACGGCCATGGAGCCCCCCACGCGGTTGGACGCGGCCGCTTTGCGTGCCCGCAAGGTGGAAATCCTGAGGGCAGTGAGGCCCATCCCGGAGGGGGCCCACGGCTTTGCTGCCCGCGGCCAGTATGCGGGCTACCGGAGGGAGGGGGCGGCCCAGGGAAGCCGCACCGAGACCTATGCGGCCGTCAAGCTCTACGTGGACAGCTGGCACTTCCAGGGCGTGCCCTTCTACCTGCGGAGCGGCAAGCGCCTGGCCCGGGACCGGGGCTACGTGGCCCTTGCCCTTCGGGCGGTGCCCCCGGGCTGCTTCGGAGCCGTGGGCCGCGGCTACTTGGTCTTCCGGCTAAGCCCCGAGGTGGGCTTGGACCTCACCCTCTTCGGCAGGCCCCTCGGCGGCGATGGGTTGGAGCCCCATACGCTGCGTTTTCGCCCCGAGAAGGCGCCGGAGCACACCGCCTATGAGGAACAGCTCCTGGCCGTGCTCCACGGCGACCTCAGCCACTTCCCCTCAGAGGAGGAGGTGGAGGCGGCCTGGAGCATCGTGGACCCGGTGCTAAGGGCCTGGCGGGAGGGCGAACCCGAGGTCTACCCCGAGGGGAGCGAGGGGCCGGAGTCGGCCCAGGGAATCCTGGAATTCGGCCACGCTTGGCTCCCCCTAGGAGGTGCAGGATGATCCGGCTGGTGGGCTTGGGGAGGATGGGCCTGGGCATGGCCCGGCGTTGGCACCGCCAGGGCCTGAAGGTGGTGGGCTTCGACGAGGACCCTGGGGCCCGGGAGCGGGCCGAGGCCGAGGGGGTCTGGGTACGGGCAAGCCTCGAGGCCCTGGCGGAGGGCACCGAGGCACCCCGGCTCTTCTGGCTGATGGTCCCCCAGGAGGCCGTGGAGGGGGTTTTGCAGGCCCTGATGCCCCTTTTGCGCCCGGGCGACCGGGTGGCCGATGGGGGCAACAGCTTTTACAAGGACAGCCTCCGCCGCAGCCAGACCCTGGCGCAAAGGGGTATCGGCTTCGTGGACGTGGGCGTCTCCGGGGGCGTGCGCGGGGAGGTGGAAGGGTACGGGCTTATGGTGGGGGGTGACCAGGTCCACGTGGAGGCCTTCTGGCCCTACCTGCTGGCCTTGGCCCCCGCAGGGGGTGGCCTGGTCCACGCCGGGGGGCCCGGCGCCGGCCATTACGCCAAGATGGTGCACAACGCCATTGAGTACGGCCTCATGGAGGCCTACGCCGAGGGGGTGGAGCTTCTCGCTGCGGGCAGGGAGCTTGGTCTGGACCCGGCCAAGGTGGTCTCGGGCTGGAGGCAGGGAACGATCGTCCGCGGTTTCCTCCTGGACCTCCTGGCGGAGGTCCTCGCCGAGGGGGTGGAGGACATCGCCCCCGTCGTCGCCGAGACCGGCGAGGCCCGCTGGGCCCTGAGGGAGGCGTTGGAGCGGCGGGTGAGCCTTCCCGCCATCGCCCAGGCCTTCTTCGCGCGGGTGGAGAGCCAGGACCGGGCACGGCTCCGCCACCGGATCTTGGCCGCCCTCCGCCACGCCTTCGGCGGCCACGAGGTGGTGAGGGGCGATGACCGTTGAAGTCTTCCCCAGCCGGGCGCAGGCCCTGGAGGCCGCCTTGGCCTGGCTCCTGGACCGCCTGGCCCACGCGGCCTCCGGGGTGCTGGCGGGTGGTGCCACACCCCTTCCCCTCTATCGCGCCCTGCGGGGGCTTCGGTTCAAGACCGCCTTCCTCCTCTCCGACGAGCGCTGGCTCCCCCCCGGGGACCTGGGCACCAACCTCGCCCGGGTGGCCGAGGCCCTGGGTCCCCAGGCCGACCACCTCCTCCCCTTCCCCCTGGGGCTTCCCCCCGAGGAGGCCCGGGAGCGCATGGAGGCCCGGGTGCAGGGCCTCCTCCCCTTCGGCTTCGCCCTGCTTGGGGTGGGCGAGGACGGGCACACGGCGAGCCTGTTCCCCGGGCACCCCGCTTTGGACAGCCCCCGCCTCGTGGAGGTGGTGTGCGATAGCCCCAAGCCCCCTCCCCTGCGCCTCACCCTGACGCCAAGGGCCCTCTCCACGGCGGAGGAGGTGCTCTTCCTGGCCTTGGGCGAGGGCAAGCGGGAAGCGGTGCGCCGCCTTAGGGCGGGCAACGACCTGCCCCCAGGGCAGATCGCGGCCCTCAGGGTGCGCCTGATCACCGATCAGGAGGTGTAGAGCCGTGGAGGCCTTCGGAAAGCCCGGCATCCCCCCCACCTGGGCCTCAAGCGATAAGGACCGGGTGGGCACCGCCTTGGGGACGAGCCGCCTCTGGTTCACCCTGGGGCACGGCATCCTAAACGAGGTTTTCTGGCCCAGCGTGGGCCGGCCCCAGGTTCGCGATCTGGGCTTCATCGTGGCCAGGGAGGGTTTCTGGCGGGAGGTAAAGCGGGTAGCCCAGTACCGGGTCCTGGAGGAGGACCCCGCGTTGCCCCTGGTGGAGGTGGTGCACGAGGGGGAAGGCTATCGCCTGCACCTGGCCTTCGTCCCCGACCCCACGCGGGACGCCCTCCTCATCGGCTACCGCCTCGAGGGGGAGGGCTTCCGCCTCTACCCCCTCCTCGCCCCCCACCTCGGGGGTTCGGGCTGGGGCAACACCGCCTGGGTAGAGGAGGGGGCTTTGTTGGCCCAGAAGGGGGAGGAGGCCCTGGCCCTCGTGGGTCCCTTCGCCCGGGGGAGCGCCGGGTACGTGGGCTTCTCCGATGGCTGGCAGGACTTTGCCAAGAACGGGGCCATGACCTGGACCTTCCCCAGGGCCGAGGACGGGAATGTGGCCCTGATGGGGGAGGTGCGGGAGGCCAAGGGGACGCTCGCCCTGGCCTTCGCCATCACGCCGGAAGGCGCCAAAACCCTGGCGAAAAGCGCCCTCGCCGAGGGGTTAGAGCGGGCACGGGAACGGGTGCGCGCCCTGTGGCAAGCGGCCCTGGCGGGCCTGGACCTAGAGGGCCCCGATCCGGGCCTGGAGGCCCTTGCCCGCCGTTCCTTCCTGGTGCTGCTGGCCCACGAGGACCGCACCTATCCGGGAGCCCTGGTGGCGAGCCTCTCCGTGCCCTGGGGCAACACCCGGGACGACCCGGGCGGCTACCACCTGGTCTGGACCCGGGATGCGGTGGAGGCAGCCTTCGCCCAACTGGCCCTGGGGCGCCAGGAGGAGGTCCGCAAGACCCTCGCCTACCTCCGGGCCACCCAGGGGGAGGACGGCCACTGGCCCCAGAACTTCTTCCCCGACGGCAGGCCCTACTGGGGGGGGATCCAGCTGGACGAGGCTGCCCTCCCTGTTCTCCTGGCGGCCGCGCTCAAGGAGCAGGGAGGGCTCAACGGGGCCTTCCCCGTGGAGGCCGCCCGGGCCATGGTGCGGGGGGCCGTGGGATTCCTGGCCCGCGAAGGACCGGTGAGCCCCCAGGACCGCTGGGAGGAGAATCCGGGGCTTTCCCCCTTCACCCTGGCGGTCACCGTGGCTGCCCTGGCGGCGGCCGCCCTCTACGGGCTCGTGGAAGGAGAAGAGGCGGCCTATGCCCTCTCCCTCGCCGACTGCTGGAACGCCCGCATAGAGGAGTGGACCTACGTGGAGGGGACCGCCCTGGACCAAGCCCACGGCACCCGGGGCCACTACGTGCGCCTTGCCCCTCCGGGGGCCCTGGGCCCGAGGGGGCGGGTGGAGGTGAAAAACCGGGTAGGGGTGAGCCTGGAGCCCGCAGCCCTGGTGGGGCTTGAGTTCCTGGCGCTCCTCCGGCTGGGCTTGAGGCCGGCCCATGACCCCCGGATCCAGGACTCCCTACGCCTTGCGGACGCGCTTCTCCGGGTGGCGACCCCCACGGGGGCTTTCTATCACCGCTACCCTGAGGACGGCTACGGGGAGCATGGGGATGGTAGGCCCTTTGACGGCACCGGCAAGGGGCGCGCCTGGCCCCTTCTCACCGGGGAACGCGGGATGGCCGCCTTCCTCTTGGGGGAGGATCCTCTTCCTTACCTGGCCTCCATGGCCGGGAGCACGGGCCGAGGGGGGCTGATCCCGGAGCAGGTGTGGGACGCCTCTCCCATCCCCGAGCGGAACCTCTTCCCGGGTAAGCCCACGGGAAGCGCCCAGCCCCTTGTCTGGGCCCACGCCGAGTACCTGAAGCTCTACCTGGCCTGGACCCGGGGGAAGGCACCCCCCGAACGCCTGGGACGGGTGGCCGCCCGCTACCTCGAGGGGAGGTCTAAGCCCCAGGTACGCCACTTCCGGCGGGAAGTGCCCCTCCAGGCCTTGGCCCCGGGGGAGCGCCTTTTGGTGGAGGAAAGGCGGCCCTTCGTCCTCCACATGGGGTTTGACGGTTGGCAAGGCGTACGGGAGGTGGAGAGCGAGCCCCTTCCCTTCGGGCTGTACGGGGTGCTCTTGGACCTCGAGGGGCACGAGCGTCTGGACTTCACCTTCTACTTCCCCGAGGAGAACCGCTGGGAAGGGCGGGATTATTCCATAGGGAGGCGGTAGCCATGGAACGGGAAGACATGGAACGGGAGGACCCCAAGCTTAAGCGAGAAAGGCGGCTGGTGCTCACGCTCATGGGCACCAGCCTCGGCTTCGCCACGCTCTCGGCCCTGCTGGTGGCCAAGGACCTGGTCCCCAAGCCGAGCCACAACCTAGACCGCCTCCCTCCCCAGGTGGGGGACGTCCTGGTCCACGCCACCGGCCACGCCCAGGGGGAGCCCCTGGACCCCACCGCCTTACCCCTAGGAGGGCCACCCCTTCTCGCCTATCCCATGGATCCCAAGACCGGGACGGTGCGGAGCGGGGACCCCAAGAACACGCTCCTCGTGCTCCGCCTGGACCCCAACCGCCTCACCCCCGAGGTGGCCCGCCACGCGGACCAGGGGGTGGTGGTCTACTCGGCGGTCTGCACCCACCTTGGGTGCATCGTGAGCCTATGGCACCAGGGGGGGATCCTGCAGTGCCCCTGTCATGGAAGCGAGTTCAACGCGTACGACGACCGGGTGGTGGCGGGCCCAGCCCCGAGGCCCCTCCCCCTGCTTCCCGTGAAGGTGGAAGGGGGTCAGCTAGTGGTGACGGGGCCTTTCACAGGACCCGTGGGCGTGGTGGGGTAGGCTTGGGGCATGAACTACCTGGACTTCGCCCTGCTGGTCTTCCTGGGAAGCCTCGGGGCAGGGCTCGTGGGGGCTTTGACGGGCCTCGGGGGCGGGGTGGTCCTGGTGCCCTTGCTCACCCTCCTCTTCGGGGTGGATCTGAAGCTGGCCCTGGGGGCCTCCCTGGTGTCGGTGATCGCCACCAGCAGCGGGGCGGCGGCAGCCTACGTGCGGGAGGGCTTCACCAACCTGCGGGTGGGGATGCTCCTGGAGGTGGCCACCACCCTGGGGGCGGTGGCCGGGGCCACCCTCACCGCCCTTCTGCCCCATCGGGTGGTGGCGGGGGTCTTCGGCCTGGTCCTGCTTCACGCCGCCTATACCAGCCTGGGAAAACTGGAGCAGGAGGGCCTGGCCGACCCCCGGCCTTCCGACCCCCTGGCCTTGCGCCTCCGCCTCGAGGGCACCTATCCCGGTCCTCGAGGCCCGATCCCTTACCGGGTCCACCGGGTCGTGCCGGGGTTGGCGCTCATGGGGCTTGCGGGTCTCCTGTCCGGGCTCTTGGGCATCGGCTCGGGGGCGGTGAAGGTCCTGGCCATGGATCGGGTCATGGGCCTCCCCTACAAGGTGTCCACCACCACCTCCAACTTCATGATCGGGGTCACCGCCGCGGCCAGCGCGGGGATCTATTTAAAGAACGGGTTCATCCACCCGGACCTGGCCTTCCCCGTGATGTTAGGGGTCCTCCTGGGGGCCCTCCTCGGGGCCAGGATCCTCCCGGGGGCCCGGGTGGCGGGGCTGAGGCTTCTCTTCACCGGGGTCATCGCCCTTCTGGGCCTTGAGATGTTGGCCCAGGGGGTCTGGGGGTAACGGTGGCCCTCCTCCTCAGCCTGGTCCTGCGGGGAGGCGTCCTCCTGGCCGCCCTACTGGTTTTCCTGGGGGGATTGGGCGTGCTGGCGGCCCATTGGGACGTGCCTGCCCAGGAGCTTCTCCGTACCCCCTTGGGATCCGCGGGCTGGGCTCCCATCCCCCTCGTACGGCAGCTTATCCGGGGCCATCTGGAGACCCTCGTGCCCCTTGGCCTATGGGTTCTGATCCTCACCCCCGTGGCCCGGGTAGCCCTCTCGGCCCTGCTCTTCGGCTTGGAAGGGGACCGGTTCTACATGGGCGTGTCCCTCTGGGTGCTTCTTGTCCTGGTGCTGAGCCTCTTGGGGGTACTTTAATACAAGTAGTTACTACTTGCATTAATTGTTCCCCCACGCTAATCTGAGCCCATGGAAACCCGCATGCCCACCCACGAGGACCATCGGTTTGTCCTGCAAGTGGTTCAACCCGGGCTCCTCGGCCTCATGGACGGCTCCGTCTCCACCCTCGCCCCCCTCTTCGCCGCCGCCGGGCTCACGCGGAATCCCCACGATGCCTTCCTGGTGGGTGTAGCCGCCGCCCTGGGGGCCGCGCTCTCCATGGGCCTGGCCGAGGCCCTTTCCGACGACGGTAAGGTGACGGGCAGGGGTAGCCCTGTCCTTCGGGGCGGCGTCACGGGCCTGGCCACCTTTCTCGGAGGGATGTTCCACACCCTCCCCTTCCTGATTCCCCACATCCGCGTTGCCCTCGCCTTGGCCTCGGCCGTGGTGGTGCTGGAACTCCTCGCCATCGCCTACATCCGCTACCACTTCATGCAAAGCCCCCTGGTCCAGACGGTGGCCCAGGTCATCCTGGGTGGAGGCTTGGTCTTCCTGGTGGGGCTAACGCTAGGACGCCTGGGGGGAAGCTAGGCGCTTGGGGATCTCCGCAGCGGTGCGTGCGCCGGGTGGAGGCCAAAACCGCCTGGTAGCGCGCCTCGCGAGGCCTGGGAAAAGCGGCGCCAGGGGCTTCAGCCTGGATTCAGGTGGGCCAGAGACACTTAGGCTATGATTGACAGCCCGGCCCAGCTCATTGCCATCCTGGTGGTAGCCCTCCTCCTCTTCGGCCCAAAGAAGCTCCCCGAGCTCGCCCGGGGCCTCGGCCAGTCCGTGCGGGAGTTTAAGCGGAGCGTGGAGGGCATCGTGGAAGAGGCCAAGGAGGAGGCCAAGCCCCTAGAGCCCGGGGGAGAAGGACCTAAAAAGGGTTAGGCCTAGGGGGATGGACCTGGGCCCCGCGCTCGGGCGGGGTGTAGCCCGCGCGAAGGTCTATCGCCCCTTACCCAGGTGGGCCCCTCCTTTTACCCTCGTGTTACCTTCCCCGCCCATCCTAAAGTCGCCCAAGGGGGAAGCCCCCGGGGCAGAAGGAGGAAGCCATGAAGAAGCTTGCGGCAGTTGGTCTTTCGGTAACGGCCCTCGCGGCCCTCGGGTTCAGCCTGGCGGACAAGGTCCAGAAGGGGGCGCAAAGCCCCGGCTACCAGGGGAGCTTCCCCGTGCAGGAGGGCCGGGACGAGGCCCAGGAGGCGCAGACCTACCTCTCCCTGGCCAAGGTGAGCCAGCAGGAGGCCGTGGCCATTGCCCAGAAGGCCCTTAACACCCAGGCCGCCCCCGCCAAGGTCCAGCTCGGGGTGGAAAACGGCTACCTGGTGTGGGAGGTGGTGCTTGCGGGCCAGGAGGTGAAGGTGGACGCGGGCACGGGCCAGGTGCTCCACCAGGAGGCCTACGGGCAGGAGGAGGACAGGGGCTCGGCCCACGAGGAACACGAGGGCTCGGGCGAGGTGGAGGGCACGGAGGGCGAGTAGCCCTTTAGACCGAAGGGGGGCTCCTCCCCGGGGCCCCCCTTCACGGAGGTCCCTATGAACCGAGCCCTATCCCTCCCCCTCCCCGCCCTCGGCCTGGCTATGGCCCGGGCCTGGCCGACCCTCGGACCCGTGGAAGTGGCCCGTGGAGAGGGCTCCTCTGGGAAGTAGCCATGTCCCCCAAGCCCTCCCTTCCCCTTTGGGCAAAGCCCCTCGCGCTTTACGGGGGGCTCGCCCTTGCCCTCTTCGTCTTCCTGGAACTCGCCGAAGACGTGTACCGCCACGAGGGGTTCTCCTTTGACCGGCCCATCCTCACGTGGTTCCACGCCCTGCGCTCGCCCTTTTGGGACGGCCTGGCCCGGCTCCTGACCCAAAGCGCCTCCCTCCCCGTCCTGACCTTGGTGGCGGCGGGCGTGCTCCTCGGAGCCTGGAGGAGGGGGCTTTCCTGGCCCAGGTTCCTCCTCCTCCTCGGGGGAGCCGAGGCCCTTAACCTCACCGGCAAGTACCTCTTCGCCCGCCCCCGCCCCCACCTCTTCCCCCAGCTTGCCCCCGAGCACGACTTCAGCTTCCCCTCCGGGCACACCATGGCCAGCCTGGCCTTGGTGTTGGGGCTCTACTGGCTGTGGGAAGGAAAGGGGAGGAAGGCGCATTGGGCCCTGGGGCTGGGCCTTCCCTGGGCCTTCCTCGTGGCCCTTTCCCGGCTCTACCTCCAGGTGCACTACCCCTCCGATGTCCTGGCGGGCTGGGCCCTCACCGCGGCCTGGTTCTTGGGCCTGCGCCTTATCCTGGGAAGGCGGGATGCGGCTTCTCTTGGTGGAGGATGACCCCCAGGTGGGGGAGCTGGTGAAGGAGACCCTGGAGGCCGAGGGATACGCCGTGGACTGGGCGGCGAGCGCGGAGGAGGGGCTGGGGCTTCTCGAGGCCTTCCCCTATGATCTGGCCATCCTGGACGTGATGTTGCCGGGCATGGACGGCTTTACCCTCCTACGGCGGATGCGCCCAAAGTGGCGCCTTCCCGTCCTCATGCTCACCGCCCGCGGGGAGGTGGAGGACCGGGTGGAGGGCCTGGAGGGAGGGGCCGACGACTACCTGGTCAAGCCCTTCCACCTTAAGGAGCTCCGGGCCAGGGTGCGGGCGCTGCTCCGCCGGGCCCACGGGGAGGCCACCAACCTGGTGGTGCGGGGGAGGCTCGTCCTGGACCTGGAGGGCAGGCGGGCCTATTGGATGGGGAAGGAGGCCAGGCTCTCGGGCCGGGAGTTCGCCCTCTTGGCTTTTCTGGCCCTGAACGCCGGGGGCCACTACCCCCGGGAGGTGCTCCTGGAAAAGGTCTGGGCCGGGGAGGAGGGGGTGGACCCCAAGGCGGTGGACGTCTACGTGTACCGCCTGAGGAAGAAGCTGGCCGAGGACGCCATCCGCACCGAGCGGGGCCTCGGCTATACCTTTGTGGGATGACCCTGCGCCTACGCCTCACCCTCTTCTACGTCCTCCTCCTGGGCCTCGTCCTCGGGGGGCTTGGCCTCTTCCTGCGCTACGCCCTGCGGTCCGCCCTTTACGGGGCCTTGGACGCCACGCTCCAGGACGCCCTCCTCCTCGCCCACCCCCTGGTGAACGAGGAGGAGGGCCGCTTTCGCCTGGAGGGGGAGCGGGGGGCCCTGCCCGCCGACCTCGCCCTTTACCTGGTGGTAGGCGGACAGGTGGTGGCCCGGCAGGGACCGGTCTTTCCCCCGCCCCCCCGGCTCCAGGCTGGCTGCTTCAGCCACGGGGAAGTGCGCTATTGCGTGCTTCCGGGAGAGGGCTACCGTCTGGTGGCGGCCCGCTCCCTGGAGTGGGCGGACCGGGCCATGGACCGGGTGGAGCGCGTCCTCTTCCTGGGCTTCTCAGGGGCCTTGGCCTTGGCCTTCCTCCTGGGTTACCTCCTCTCGGGCAGGGCCCTGGCGCCTTTGGGCCGCATGGCCCGGAGGGCCCTGGAACTCGCCCAGGCCCCGGACCCCAGGGCCCGGCTCCCCGAGCCCGGGAACCTAGATGAGGTGGGCCGCTTCGCCCGGGCGCAGAACCTCCTCCTGGCCTCCCTGGAGCGGCTTCTGGAGTCGGAGAAGCGCTTCGTGCGCCATGCGGCCCACGAGCTCCGCACGCCGCTTACCGCCCTCATCGGCAGGCTGGAGCAGGCCCTCGAGGCCGACCCCCCGCCCCGGCGTCCCCTGGAACGGGCCCTGGAGGCGGCCCTGCACTTGAAGTACCTCTCGGAACGCCTCCTTCTCCTGGCCCGGGCGGACGCCCCCCTCCGGCGGGAACCCCTGGACCTGGTGGGCGTGGTCCTCGAGGCCTTGGAGGACCTCCCCAAGGAAGGGAAGGCCCTGGAGCTGGACCTCCCCCCCACCCTCCCCCACCGGGGTGACCCCGACCTCCTTCGGGCGCTGGCGCGGAACCTCCTGGAAAACGCCTTCCGCCACGCCAGGACCCGGGTAGCCGTCCGCCTGGAGCCCGGCCCCTGCCTCGTGGTGGAGGACGATGGCCCCGGGATTCCACCACAAAAGCGGGAAGAGGTGTTTAAGCCCTTCCGCAGATTCTCGTCCGGGGAAGGGAGCGGGCTCGGCCTCGCCCTGGTGCGGCGGGTGGCCGAGGCGCACGGGGGTTTTGCCCGGGCGGAGGAAAGCCCCCTGGGGGGTGCCCGGGTGAGGGTCTGCCTGAATGGTAGGGTGAAGGGATGAGGTGGCCGGTGCTTTACCTTGTCCTCGCCGTAGCTCTCCTCTCCTTTGTCCTCATTAACGCCCCTTGGTTCACCCAGCAGGCCTACGCCCTCTACTACCGCGCCCGTGTGGGGGCCCTCCCCTCTTTCCCCGTGCCCCCAGGCACCCGCCTCCTGGTCCTTTCTCCCCACCCGGACGACGAAAGCCTCTGCTGCGCCGGGCTCATCCAGAGGGTGCTTCGCTCGGGCGGTGAGGTCTACGTGGCCTGGATGACCCTGGGGGACGGCTTCCAGTGGGACGCCGCCCTCCTGGACCGCACCCTGAGGCCCCGCCCTGAGGACCTCCGCAGCTTGGCCCTGCGCCGCGAGGGCGAGGCCAGGGCCGCCGCCCGGGCCCTGGGGGTGCCGGAGAGCCATCTCTACTTCCTGGGGTACCCGGACCGGGGCCTGCTTCCCATGTTTTTAGAGCATTTCTATACTCCTTACCATTCCCGGGCCACCGCTCTCTCCCGGGTGGCGTACGCGGGAACCCTGTCCCCCGGGGCCCCCTACACGGGGGAGGCCTGGGAGACCGACCTCCGCCGGGTCCTCCGGGAGGTCTCTCCCCACCTGGTCCTGGCCCCGGCCCCTGAGGATGCCCACCCCGACCACCGGGCCACGGGGTACATGGCCCTGAGGCTCCTCGGGGAGGCGGGCGCCCTGGAAAGGCTCTACTTCTACGTGGTACACGGGGGCACAGAATGGCCCTTGCCGAAGGGTCTCCACCCCGGGCTTTACCTGGAGCCCCCACCCCGCGGGCGCCACCTCTCCTGGCGGCGCCTGGACCTTAGCCCCGGGGAGGAGGAGGTCAAACTGCAAGCGTTGAAGGCCCACCGGAGCCAGATGGAGCTCCTGGGCCGCTTCATGGAAGCCTTTGTCCGGAGGAACGAGCTCTTCGCCCCTTACGCCCCCTAGCGGTTTCGGGTGGACCGCACCTTGCGCACCCGCTTGGGCACCAGGTGGTCCCTGGGGATCACGCTGATGGTGCCGTCCACCTCCAGGACCGCGGCCAGGACGTCTTTGAGGTCAAGGATCCCGTGCTCCCGCAGGGCGGCCATGAGCGCCTCGAGGTCCACCCCCTCCCGCTTCAGGTGCTCGGGGATGGGCCGGCCCTCGTGGACGAGAAGGGTGGGTTCGCCCGCCATCCGCCGGCCTAGGGGACTCTGGGAAAGGGCGCGGTCCAGAAGGAGGAGCACGCCGGCCCCTAGCAGCCCCCCGACCAGGCTGTTGTCCGGTCCGATCATGGCGTTTTGCACCACGTTGGAAAGGAGGAGCAGGGTGAGGAGGTCCAAAGGGGTCATCTGCCCCAGAACCCGTTTCCCGCTCAGGCGGAGGTAGCCCAGGAGGACCAGGTAAACTACCCCTACCCGCGCCAGGGTGAAGAACACGGTCAAGGGGTCCCCAAGGGCCTCGCGAAGGTGGCTTTCCATGACCCCATTCTGGCCCACCCCCGGCGGAGGGGGTTGACAGCCGGCACGGGGGAGGAGTAGCTTGGTCGTAAACGTTTACGATGGGTAAGAAAAAGCCTCTTACCATCAAAGAGATCGCCCGGGTAGCAAACGTTTCCGTAGGCACCGTAAGCCGGGCCCTCAATGGCCGTCCGGGGGTAAGCCCCTCCACCCGCGCCCGGGTGCTCGAGGCGGTGAAGACCTTGGGCTTCGTGCCCAGCGTTGCCGCCCGGGAACTGGTGGGAAAGTCCACGGCCATCGGCCTCCTCTTTGCCCCTGGGGTGCGCCGCTACACCCCTTACTTCGCCTTGCTCCTGGAAGCCCTCTCCGAGGCCCTTTGGCGCGAGGGGTTGCGGGTCACCGAGGTGCCCACCGATCCCCGCGGCCTGCCCCTGGCCCAGGCCCGCGCCTACCTCCTCCTGGGGGCCCATGACCATGACCCGCGGATCGAGGCCCTCCAGGCTAGAGGAGAGCCGTTCGTCCTCATCGGCACCTACCCCGGGGCGTTCTGGGTGGCCCCCGACGACACGGAGGGGGGCTACCAAGCCACCCGGCACCTCCTGGAGCTGGGCCACCGGGAGATCGCCCTCATCACCGGGCACCTGCACCACCAGGCGGGGCGGGACCGCCTTTTGGGGTACAAGAAGGCCCTCGTGGAAGCCGGCCTCCCCTTCCGTTCCGAGATGGTCCTGGACGGGAACTTCGAAGCCCTCGCCGCCTACCGGGCGGTGCGGCGGGCCTGGGAGGAGGGCTTGCGCTTCACCGCCCTCTTCGCCGCCTCCGACGAGATGGCCCTGGGGGCCTGGGCGGCCCTCGAGGACCTCGGCCTAAGGGTGCCCGAGGACGTGAGCCTGGTGGGCTACGACGACCTGCCGGACCTGGAGCGCAAGGTCACCACCGTGCACCAGGACATCCCCACCATCGCCCAAGAGGCGGTCCGCCTGCTCAAGGAGGCCATGCAGGGGGGCACGCCCGTGGGGCGGCGCGTGCCGGTTTACCTGGTGCCCCGGGGCACCAGCGCCCGAAAGGGGGTGGGATAGGAGGACGAAACTCGAGCATCGGGCCAACGGCTTCTGGTTTCGCTAAAGGAGGTGGGTATGCGCAGGTTTTTGATCGCCGTCTTTGCCCTTTTGGCCTTTGCCCTGGCCCAGACCCAGGTGCGCATCTCGGGCTGGGGCGGTACGGACATTGCCATCGTCAACGGTCTGCTGAAGGAGGTGGTCCAGCCCAAGCTGGACCGGGAAGGCATCCGGGTTCTCTACGAGCCCATTGAGGGGGACTATACCCAGTGGCTCTTCAACGCCCTTTCCGCCGGGACGGCGCCGGACCTCTTCTACGTGGACATCTTCTGGTCGGAAAGCCTCTTCGCCACGGGGAGGGTTGAGCCCCTGGACGCTTACTTCACCCGGCAGGAGGTGGGGGAGTTCCTGCCCAACCTCATCCAGGCCTTCACCTACAAGGGGAGGCTCTACGGCATCCCCAAGGACTTCAACACCCTGGCCCTCCAGTTCAACCGGGACTTGTTCGACGAGGCCGGGGTCCCTTACCCGCACCAGCAGGACACCTGGGAGACCTTTGAGGCCAAGCTCCGCCAGGTGCAGGCCAAGCTGAAGGACGTGGCGGGCCTGTGCGTGGTGGCCGACTTCGCCCGCTTTGGGGCCTTCGCCTTCGCCACGGGCTGGAAGCCCTTTGACGAGAAGGGACACACCGTCTTGGACCAGAACTTCCGCCGGGCCTTCGAGTGGTATACCGGTCTGGTCAGGCGCGGGGCAGCCCGGTTCGCCCAGGATCTGGGCGAGGGCTGGACCGGCGGCTGCTTCGGTGGGGAAAAGGCGGCCACGGCCCTCGAGGGAGCCTGGATCGCGGGCTTCCTCCGCGACAAGGCCCCCAACATGCGCTACGGCACCACCTTCCTGCCCCTGGACCCGGTCACCAAGCAGCGGGGCAACTTCGTCTTCACGGTTTCCTGGAGCATGAACGCCGCCAGCAAGAACAAGCAGGCCGCGGCCAAGGTCCTCAAGGCCCTCACCTCCCCCGAGGCCCAGCAGTGGGTGCTGGAACGGGGTCTCGCCATCCCCAGCCGCCGGGCCCTGGCCAACAACCCCTACTTCCAGCGGCCCGGAAAGGAACCTGAGCTGAACCGCATCGTCTTCCAGGGCTCTACCGCGCAAGGCGGGAGGGTCTACCCCTTTAAGTTCCTGGGCTACGGGGGGGACTGGATGCGGCCCATCAACGATGCCTTGCTGGCGGTGATGACCGGCCAGAAGGGCGTGGACCAGGCGCTCCGGGACGCCCAGGCCGCCCTGGACCGGCTCACGGGTAGAAGGTAAGCCCAAGGGGGGCGGCCCAGGCCGCCCCCCAAGGAGCCCCCATGCGGTTTAAGGCGCGCACCCTCGAGGGCCTCTACGCCCTCTTCCTGCTCCTCCCCTTCCTCTTTACCCTTGGAGTCTTCTTCCTCTACGCCTTCCTGCGGGCCGTCTACTTCAGCTTCACCGACTACAACCTCTTCGATCCGCCCCGCTGGGTGGGGCTCGCCAACTACCTGCGCCTCTTCCAGGAACCCCTCTTCCTCACCGCCCTGAAGCACACCCTGGCCTACAGCCTGATCGTGACCGGCCTGCAGACCTTTCTGGCCCTCCTCCTGGCCGTGGCCCTCAACCAGCCCCTAAGGGGGATCACCTTCTTCCGCACCCTTTACTACCTGCCCTCGGTGGTCTCCACCGCGGCGGCCAGCCTGCTTCTCTTGTGGCTCTTCCAGCGCACCGGCCTTGTGAACCAAGGGCTTTCCCTCCTCCTCGCCCACCTGCCCCACCTCCTGGTCTTCGGGCTCCTCTTCCTGGGCTTCCAGGGGGCACAGGTGACCTGGGAGAGGCGGAGGGGGCTTCCCGCTCCCTTCCTGGACCCGGCCCTCGCCGCCCTTTCCTTCCTCCTGGCCCTGCTGGGGACCTATGGGCTGGCGGCCCTAGGGCTCCTTCCCGCCCGCGAGGTGCGGGTGGAGATCCCCTGGCTCCCCACCCGGGCCACGTTCCTGGGCCTCCCCTACCCCCTTTGGGCCATCGTGCTCATGAACACCTACACCACCATCCCCACCTTCATGGTCATCTTCCTGGCGGGCCTCAAGGGGATCCCCCGGACCCTCTACGAGGCGGCCGCCATCGACGGGGCCGGCCCTTGGGTGATGTTCACCCGGATCACCGTTCCCCTGCTCCGCCCCGTCCTCTTCCTGGTGGTCACCATGGGCCTCATCGGCACCCTGCAGCTCTTTGACCAGGTGCTCTTCGTGGGCGGTTCGGGCGGGGCCCCCCTGGAGAGCACCATCACCCTGGCCTACTACGTTTACGGCAACGTCTTCCCCTCGGGGGCATCCCCCCGGGTGGGCCTGGCCTCGGCGGCGGCCCTCTTCCTGGCAGGGCTCACCCTCCTCATCGTCTTGCTGCAACGGCGCTTCGGCGTGGGGGAGCGGGGGTGGTCGGCGTGACGGCCAGGGAGGCGGCCCGCCGCCGCTGGGCCAGGGTGGCCTGGGCCTACGGCCTTCTCCTCGCCTTCGGGGTTTTCTTCGTGGGGCCCTTTCTCATGGGCTTCCTGGCCAGCCTGAAGGCCGACCCGTTGGAGTGGCCCTTCGCCCTGCGCTTCGCCCAGGTGAGCCCCAAGAACTGGGCCGCCGCCTGGCGCCTGGGCCGGGAGGGGGGTGGGGATCCCTGGCTCGGGGGAATGCGCCCGGGAAGGGAGGTGGTCCTGGAGGTGGCCTACTTCAGCCCCGGGGGGGTTCAGCCCGAGCTCCAGGCCCAGATTCCCCGCCGGAAGCCCGGGGCGGGCATGGGGGCCGTCTTTGAGTCCCCGTACGCCGCGGACTTCGTGCGCCTCGAGGGCCCCACCCTCCTGGAGCGCCGGGAGGCCCGTCTGGGGGAGGTGGAGGGGGCCCTTTTCCGCTACCGCCTGCGCCTGGCCTACCCGGGGGAGGGGCCTTACCTGGAGCGGGTGCCCCTGGACCTGGAGGCCCCGCGGGGCGTGGTCCTGGTGGGGGCCACCCTGGACCCCACCCGCTTCGAGCGGCGGGGGAGGGTGGCCAGCTGGGACAACGTGACCCCTGGCCTCCTGGGTTACGTCTTCCACAACTACGTGCGGGCCTTCCGGGAAGCGCGGAGCCTGGAAACCGGGGAAAGCCTCTTCCTGCGCTGGACCCTGAACTCCTTTTTCCTGGCCCTCGTCAAGGTGGGGACCACCCTGGCCTTCGCCGCCATGGCGGGCTACGCCCTGGCCCGCCTGCGCTTTCCCGGCAGGCAGGCCCTCTTCCTCTTCATGCTCTTCAGCATGATGGTCCCCGGCCAGGTGACCTTCATCTCCAACTACCTGGTCCTCCGGGACGGCATCTTCGGCCTATCCCGGCTCTTCGGGGTGGAAACCCTCCTCAACACCTACACGGGGCTCATTCTCTCCGGGCTGGTGGGGGCCGGCGCCGTCTTCATCATGAAGCAGTTCTTTGAGTCCATCCCCAGGGAGGTGGAAGAAGCGGCCTTGATCGACGGGGCCACGCCCTTGCAGACCCTTTTCCGCATCGTCCTCCCCATGTCTACCCCGGCCTTGGGTGCCCTGGCCATCCTCACCTTCCAGGGGACCTGGAACGAGTTCTTCTGGCCCTTCGTGGTCCTCACGAGCCCCCGGGACATCTACACCCTGCCCATCGGCCTCCTCTCCTTCCGCAGCGCCTACGGCCAGGTGGGCGACTGGGGCCTGATCCTGGCGGGCGGGTTTTTCTCCATGGTCCCCGTCCTCATCCTCTTTGCGGTGTTCCAGCGCTACTTCGTGGAAGGGGTGAGCGTGGGGGCGGTGAAGGAGTAAAGGATGTTCCCCTTGAAGGAAGACGACACCTACCTGGTCCTGAACGAGCAGGGCTTTGCCGAGGATGGGGCGGAGGGGTTCTACCGCCACGATACCCGTTTCCTCTCCCGCTACCGCCTGCTGTTGCCCGAAGGGCTCCGGCTCCTGCAATCCCGCTCCCCCAGACCCGACCGCCTGGTGCAAGACTGGGCCCGCTTCGCGGGGCCGGATGGGGAGGTCCACCTCAGGCGGGAGCTGGTGGTGGCCCGGGGGAAGGTGGTGGACCGCCTCTCCTTCCGCAACCTCTCCCGAGAGGCTTTGGAGGTGCGGGTGGGCCTGGAGGTGGAGGCAAGCTTTGTAGATTTATTCCAGGCAAGGGGGTGGCACCAGCCCCCCCCCGAGCCCCGGGGCCTCCGGCACCGGGCGGAGGACGGGCTGGAGCAGGGGGTTACCCTCTCCCCTGCCCTGCCCCGGGAGGGCTACTACCGTCTTCGCCTGCCCGGGAGGGGGGAGGTGGTGTGGGCCCTGGAGGTGGGCCTGGAGAGCCCCCTCGAGGCCCCGGGTACCCTGCCCAGTTACGAGTCCTTCCTGGCGGCCTTCCCCTTGGGGGATGGCCCCTGGTTCCTCCCCCTGCGCCAGGCCCTTTGGGACCTCAGGGCCCTCCTCCTTTCCACCCCGGAAGGCCCCGTTCCCGCCGCCGGCATTCCCTGGTTTGTCGCCCCCTTCGGCCGCGACAGCCTCCTCACCGCCTTCATGCTCCTGCCCTGGGGCAAGGAGGTGGCCCGGGCTGTTCTCCGCTACCTGGCTAAGCGCCAGGGCGTGGTCCAGGACCCTTTCCGGGAGGAGGAGCCCGGCAAGATCCTCCACGAGGTGCGCCTGGGGGAACTTTCCCGCACCGGCCGGGTGCCCTTCGCCCGCTATTACGGCACCGTGGACGCTACCCCCCTCTTTTTGGTCCTCCTGGGCCGCTACCTGGACCTCACCGGGGACCTCTCCTTGGTGCGGGAGCTCAGGCCCCACTGGGAGGCGGCCCTGGGCTGGTTGGACCGGGCGGACCTGGACGGGGACGGCCTCCTGGAGTTTGCCCCGAGCGGCACGGGGCTTGTGGTCCAGTCCTGGAAAGACTCCCACGACTCCATGAGCCACCGGGATGGCCGCCTGGCCGAACCCCCCCTGGCGGTGAGCGAGGTGCAGGGCTACGCCTACGCGGCCTATAGGGCCGCCGCCGCCTTTTACCAGGCCCTGGGGGAGCAGGCGAAAGCCGAGGCGCAAAAGACCCGGGCCCAAGAGCTTTTCCAACGCCTCCAGGAGGGGTTTTGGCTTCCCGAGCTCTCCACCTACGCCCTGGCCTTGGACCGGTACAAGGAGCCCCTGCGGGTGAAGGCTTCCGACGCAGGCCACCTGCTTTGGGCCGGAGCCGTGCCCCGCGAGCGTTTAACCGAGCTGGTGGCCACCCTTTTCTCCGAGGAAATGTGGTCGGGCTGGGGGCTTCGCACCCTGGGGAGCCGGGAGGCCCGCTACAACCCCCTCTCCTACCACAACGGTTCCGTCTGGCCCCACGACACCGCCCTCTTCGCCGGAGGGCTTTTCCGCTACGGGCTCAAAGAGGAGGGGTTAAGGGTAGCCCAGGCCCTCCTGGACCTGGCCCATTCCCAGCCCGACCTCCGCCTCCCGGAGCTGGTGGGGGGGTTTCCCCGGGAAGAGGGCCTACCCCCCGTCCCCTATCCCGTGGCCTGCCGCCCCCAGGCCTGGGACGCGGCGGCCCTTGTCTACCTCTACGCCCTGGCCGGGGGTTTCCGGGCCTGGTAACGCCACCCCAGGCTGGCCTGCGCCAGCCTGGGGCCCCGGCAAAAGGCTGGGCAGAGGCTCTGGCCTTCCCCTATCCTCGCCCTGCGCCGTGAAGGGGTCGTTCCCCTAAACCAGCGGGGCCTTCACGGTTTCTTGGGAGCGTGGGCCGTGGCGGCCTTCCCGGAAACGGCCACCAGGCGGCCATCCTTGCTCAGGGCCAGGTGGCGGTCCTTGAGCAGGCGGACCAGGGTGTACGTGCCCCTGCCGATGCGGACCTGCAGGGCCTCGAGGCTCATGGCCTTACCCACCACCGCATAGCGGTAGCTCTTCCCCTGGGGCAGGGCGAAGACCACGTAGGCGACCTTGGCGAGCTCGGCCGCCTCGGGGAGCATCCCCTTGCCCGTCTGCCACACCACAAGGCCCTTGGCATCTTCCAGGAGCAGGACCGTGGTCGCGGGCAAGGACCGGGGCGGGAAGACGCTGGAGACCTTGAGCCCGCCCCCCAGGGGCGCCGCCAGGGCCAGGGCCGAAACCAAAAGGAACCCGAGCATCCGTTTCATCCGCTCACCTCCGGAGCCTTCGCTCCAGGGTCCATTGAAAGGGAGGTGGCTGAAGGGGACCTGAAGGCAAGGCGCACGCGGAAGCCCGTTGCCTTAGAAAAGGAAAGCCCTGCCCCCAGGGCCTCCGCCACCTGGCGGACCACCCGCAAGCCGAGGCCTTCCTGGGCGCGGGGCGGCGGTCCGGCCCCCTCGTCGCCCACCTCGAGGAAGGGCCGGCCCTCCTCTTCCCCTACCCTTAAGACCACCGTCCCCCGGCCGTGGACCAGGGCATTGTGCACCAGGTTGTTCAAGGCCCGTTCCAGAAGCAGGGGATCGGCCAGGGCCCGCACTGGCTCGGCCTCCAGCAGGATCTCCCGCCCCCGGGCCACCGCCAGGGGCTGAAAGCGGTCGAAGACCACCCCGGCAAGGTGGGCCAGGTCCAGTTCCGCCGGGCGCAGGTCCTGGGCTTGGGCGCGGGAGAGGGCCAAGAGGTTTTCCGCCAGGGCTTCCAGGCGTTCCGCCTGCACCTTGAGCCGGCCCAGGGTCTCCCGGTCCAAAGAGGGGGCCTTGAGGAGCCGCTCCAGGCCCACCCGGAAGGCGGCGATGGGGGTTCTGAGCTCATGACTGGCCAGGGCTAAAAAAGCCCGTTCCCGCTCCCGTTCCTCCTTCAGGGTGGAGAGCAGACGGGCAAAGGCCTGGGCAAGCCTGGCCACCTCGTCCCGGCCGTCCGGAGGTTCCAGCACCCTAAAGCGCAAAGCCCCTTCCGCCAGGCGCCGGAGGGGGGCCAGGGCCAGGCCCACCAGGAAGTAGGCCAGGACCCCGGTGGCGAAACCCACCAGGAGGACGAGGGGTAGGCCAAAGCGCAGGTAGAGCAAGGCCAGGCGGTCCGCCACCCCCAGGGGTTGGGCCACCACCAGGCGGTAAGCCCCCCGTTGCACGGCGTAGGCCCGCCAACCCCCCAGACTAAAAGGCCTTCCCGCTTGGGCGGTGGCCAGGATCCGCGGGGGCGACGAGAGACCCCCCGACCAGAGGAGCACCCCCTCTCCGTAGAGCCAGGCGGCGGCGGGGAAATCCCCTCCCAAAACCTCCTGCTCCACCTCAGGGGGCACCTGGCGGTCGGGCTGGGCCAGGGCCGCTTCCAGCAGCACGTTGGCCTGCAGGTGCAGGGCGCGGTCCACCTCGGCCAGGGCCAGACGGGTGAGCAAGAGGCTGGAAAACCAGAGGCCAAGGCCCAGCCCACCCAGGGCCAGAAGCGCCGCGATCAGGGCCAGGCGGGTACGCAGGCTCATCCGGGAACGCGGTAGCCCAGGCCTCGCACCGTCTCGATGAGGCCTTCCCCCAGCTTCCTTCGCAGGTTCTTCACGTAAACCTCCACCAGGTTGGACTCGCCCTCATAGCCCGGACCCCATACCCGCTCCAGGATCTCCTCTTTGGAGAAGACCCGGCCGGGGTTGAGCATGAGAAGTTCCAGCACCTGGTACTCCTTGGCGGTCAGGCTGACGGGCATGCCTGCCCGGGCCACCCGGTGGGCCTCCACCTCGAGGACCACCCCCGCCACCTCTACCCTTCTGGGACGCACCTCACCCCTCCTGAGGAGGGCCCGGATACGGGCGATCAGCTCGGGCAGGGCGAAGGGTTTCGTCAGGTAGTCTTCCCCCAGCTCCAGGCCCTGGAGGCGGTCGTCCAAGGCATCCTTGGCGGTAAGGAAGAGGATGGGCTGGGTAAAACCGCTTTCCCGTAACGACGCGGCTAACTGGAAACCCGCCTCCTCGCCTCCCGGCAGGCGGACGTCCAGGATCAAGGCCCGGAAGGGAAGCTTCCATAAAAGCTCCCAAGCCTCCTCCTGGGAGCTCGCCCAACTGACCTGAAAACCGTGTTCCTCCAGGGCCTGGGCTACGGCTTTCCCCAGGTCCAGGTCGTCTTCCAAGAGGAGAAGCCGCTCCGGCATCAGAGCTTCAGGGCCTGCCTCAAGGCGTAGACCTTCTGGGGAGTGAGCTTCTTGGCCCGCTCCTTCTTCACCTCCTCGGGGGTGTAGGGCTTGAACCCGGCGGGCGGCTTGTTCCCGAAGGCGCTGGCCAAGAAGTTCAGGATGGCCGCCACCTGGTCATCCTTGAGCTGGGCCTCCCAGGCGGGCATGGACCCGTTGTAGACCTGCCCCTTGACCCGGATCTCCCCCTGGAGCCCAAAGAGCACCACGTTGAGCAAATAGGTCCGCCCCTCCTTCTTGGCCAGGATCTCCTGCACGTGCCCTGCCAAGGGCGGGAAGGCGCCCGGGAGGCCCTGTCCGTTCGCCTGGTGGCAGCTTGAGCAGTACTGCCCGTACAGGGCTTGTCCGCCCTGCCCTAAGGCCAGGCCGAAGAGCAACGCCAACGCGGCGATCCCCAGCTTGCGCATGCTCCACCTCCAGGCCTTCAGTCTAACCCTTCCGCTGAAGGGGAGCTGAAGCCTTGCACCCTTTGGCCCAGGGTGTATCCTGAGGGCGTGGCGTTATTAGGATTCCCTAAATCCCGCCCCTGGTGGTGGTACCTCGGCCCCGGGTTCCTGGTCTCCGTGGGCTACATGGACCCGGGGAACTGGGCCACCAGCCTCGAGGCGGGAAGCCGCTACGGCCTTGCCCTCCTCTTCGTGGTTACCCTGGCCAGCGCCATGGCCGTCCTGTTCCAGGCCCTGGCGGTTCGGCTTGGGGTGGCCACGGGAAAGGACCTGGCCGAGCACATGCGGGCCCGCTACCGGGGGGGCTTTGGGCGCTTGCTCTTCCTCACCGCCTTCCTGGCCATGGTGGCCACGGACCTGGCGGAGTTCATGGGCATGGCCGTGGCCCTGAACCTGCTCCTCGGGCTCCCCCTGGTTTTGGCCGCCTGGCTCACAGTTTTGGACGTCTTTCTCATCCTCTACCTGGAGCGCTTTGGCTTCCGGGTGCTGGAGCTTGCCATCAGCCTTTTGGTGGGGATCATCGGCCTGGCCTACGTGGTGGAGGTGGCCTTGGCGCGGCCGGGGTTCGGCGAGCTCCTCGGGCACCTCTTCCTCCCTAGCCCCGCCCTGGCCGACCCGGGGGCCCTCTACGTGGCCCTGGGCATCCTGGGGGCCACGGTGATGCCCCACAACCTCTTTTTGCACTCCGCCCAGGTCAAGACCCGTCTGGGGGAGGCGGGGAAGCGGGTCTACCGGTTTTTGCTCCTGGACACGGTCTTGGCCCTATCCGGGGCCTGGCTGGTGAACGCGGCCATCCTGGTGGTGGCGGCCACCGTCTTCCACCGGCATGGCCTAGTCATCGCTGACCTGGCGGAAGCCTACCACACCCTGGGCCCCCTTCTGGGGCCCCTGGCTGCCCTGGCCTTCGGGGTGGCCCTCCTGGCCAGCGGGCTTTCCAGCACCACCACCGGCACCTTGGCGGCCCAGGTGGTGGTGGAGGGGTTCACCCAGGCCCGGGCGAACCCGGCCCGGGTCCGCCTCGTTACCCGGCTTTTGGCGGTCCTTCCCGCCTCCCTCGCCCTGACCCTCCATGCCTCCCCCATGGCCCTCATCGTCCTCTCCCAGGTGGTCCTCTCCTTCCAGCTCCCCTTTACCCTCTTCCCCCTGGTGCGCCTGGTGGGCGAGGCTCGCACCATGGGGCCCCTGGTGGCCCCCGGGTGGCTTCGCCTCCTGGCCTGGACCGGGGCCCTTTTGGTTTTGGCCCTTAACCTCCTCCTCCTGGTCCAGGCCGTGGCCTCCTGAGGCCAGGGGTGGGTTCACCAGGCCAGGGCCAGCCCCTCGGCCCTGGGGTCGGAGGCGGCCACCAGGGCCTCCCCCCGCCGCAAAACCGCCTGGCCCCGCCCGAAAAGCCCGTGTTCCACCTCGTAGCGCACCCGGTGCCCCAGGTCCTTCAGGAAAAGGGCCGTGGCCTGGGGTACCCCCGGCTCCAGCAGCACCTCGTCCCCTCCCCGGCCCGGCACCACCTGCCAGCGGGGACGGTCCAGGGCCGCCTGGGGGTTCAGCCCGAAGTCCGTGAGGCCCAGGACCACCTGCACGTGCCCCTGGGGTTGCATAAAGCCCCCCATGACCCCGAAGGGGCCCACGGGCCTCCCCTCCCGGGTCAAGAAACCGGGGATGATGGTGTGGTAAGGCCGCTTCCCAGGACCCACCCGGTTCGGGTGCCCCGCCTCCAGGGAAAAGCCCAGGCCCCGGTTCTGCAGGGCGATGCCCGTCCCCGGCACCAGGATCCCCGAGCCGAAACCCTGGTAGTTGGACTGGATGAGGGAGACCATCACCTCCCCGTCCGCCGCCGCCAGGTACACCGTCCCCTCCGGCCTCAGGCCAGGGAGGACCTGGGGCAGGGCCCGCTCCCCGATGAGCCGGCGCCGCTCCGCCACGTACCCCGGGGCGAGCAGGGCCTCGGGGGGCACCTCCAGGAACCGGGGGTCGGCCACGAAGCGGAAGGCGTCGGCGAGGGCCAGGCGCATGGCCTCTATCTGGAGGTGGTAGCTCAGGGGGTCGTCCGGCCTCAGGTCAAATCCCTCCAGGAGGGCCAGGGCCAGGAGGGCGGCGATTCCCTGACCGTTCGGGGGAAGCTCGTGCACCGTGAGCCCCCGGTAGGTGAGGGACAAGGGCTCCACCCACTCCGGGGTGTGGGCGGCCAGGTCTTCCCGGGTGAGGAGACCCCCGGTCTCCGCGCTGAAGCGGACCAGGGCCTCGGCCAAGGAACCCCGGTAGAGGCTTTCCCCGTAGGTTTCGGCGATCTCCTTGAGGGTCTTGGCGTGCCCAGGGCTGCGCCACACCTCCCCCGCCCTCGGCGCCCTCCCCCCGGGAAAGAAGACCTCCCGAAAGGCCTTGAACTCCGGGCCCTCCAAGGCCAGGTAGATCCCCTCCGCCCGCCGCCAGGCCCGCGCCGTCTCCGGCCCCACCGGGTAGCCCTCCTCCGCATACCGGATGGCCGGGGAAAGAACCTCGGCGAAGGGAAGCCTCCCCCAGCGCTCGTGCAAGGCCCGCCACCCCGAGACGGCCCCAGGAACCGTGACGGCAAGCCAGCCCCTCGGAGGCATCCCCGACTCGGGAACCCGCTCGGGGGTAAGGGCCAAGGGGCTCTTGCCCGAGGCGTTCAGGCCCCACAGCCTCCCGTCCCAAACCTGGGCAAAGAGGTCCCCCCCGATGCCGTTGGAAGTGGGCTCCACCACCGTGAGGCACGCGGCCATGGCAATGGCCGCATCCACCGCGCTTCCCCCCTTTAAGAGCATCTCCATCCCCGCCAGGGCCGCCAGGGGTTGGCTCGTGGCCACCGCACCCCGCCGGCCCAAGACCACGGAGCGCCGCGAAACATAGGGGTAAAGGGTAAGGTCCACGGGCTTTACTCTACGGGTTGCGGTAGGGGTTTGGGAGGAGGGGTGGGGTTATGTGCTTGTTATCACGATTAAACTTGCTCGTGATAAAACGCTCCCCTGGGCCTTCTCCACCACCCTGGCCCGCACCGCATCCCACACCGGGTCCGCGAACAGGTCCACCGGTTCGGAAAAACGCCCCTCCTTCAGGGAGAAGGCCAGGCCGCAAACCATGGGCACGCAGAAAAAGGTGGAGGCGGGGGTGTTGGCCCGCACGGGCATGAGGGGCAGGTGATGGCTCCCCCGGGTGTCCCCGGCCACGAACGGAGCCAGGGCGAAGGGGGGGCCAAACTCCTCGGTGGCGGGGAAGATCTTCTGGGTGCGCACAAGGGCCACCGGGTCGTCCTTGCCCACGTACCGCCCGGCGATGTTGCGCAACCTGGTGGTGCTCACCACCGCCGCCACCTCCCCGTACCTACGGGACCAAATGGAGGCGATGCCGAAGCGGTGGGAGTCCCGCAGGAGCGCGGCGATGTCGTAAAGCCGCTCGGGGGCATCTAGGACGATGTAGCTGTCCCGCTCCGTCTGGGCCAAGTCCATGATCTGGAAACGGAATCCGGGCCGCAGATCCGGGGAGAGGAGGAGCCCCGAGGAGTACATGGGGTCGGCGAAGGCCAGGTAGAGGGGGAGGTTGAAGGCCCCCGGTTCCGTCTTGTCCGCGGCCAAGACCATAAAGGGCTCCGCCGGGCGTTCCTCAAACTCCATCTCCGCCACCTGCGGTCCCAGGCCGTGGAGGTTGCCCGTGAAGGCGTCCTTCAAAAGGTCCTGCCCCGCCCCGTAAAGGCCCTCGGCCTTGGCCACCTCCGTGCCTTCCCGGAAGGCCTTCCAGGCCAGCCCGTGAACCTCCGGGTTTCCCGGACCATGCCTGTGGGAAAGGAGCAAGACGATGTCGTCGCCGATATGAAACACGTAGGCGTCCAGGAGAAGGCTCCCCACCGCCTCCTGGACCACCTCCCTCACCCGCCGCAACACGGCCCCGCTCGGCAGGGTGTGTCCCCCCACGGACCCGATGTCCGCCTTGAGGACGCTCAAGGTGACCTTCATAAGCGCCTCCTTTCGTTTCCATGTTTCCACACGGGCAACCCCCTTGGCAAGGCCAAGGGGGGAAACCCCTTGACGCCGGGATCCCCGAGGGGTATGGTGGCCCTACCGACCGGTCGGTGAGCCATGGTGACCGCCACCAAGGACCGCATCCTGGAAGAAGCCGCCAAGCTCTTCACGGAGAAGGGCTACGAGGCCACCAGCGTCCAGGACCTGGCCCAGGCCCTGGGGCTTTCCAAGGCTGCCCTTTACCACCACTTCCGCAGCAAGGAGGAGGTCCTCTTCGCCATCAGCCTGCGGGCCCTCGAGGGCCTCCTGGAGGCCACAAGCGGGGCAGCAACCCTGCCCGATCCCGAAGCGGCCCTCCTTCGCCACATGGAGGCCCACGCCCGCTACTTTGAAGAAAACCGGCCCTTCTTCGTGGCCATGCTCCAGGGCCTCTCCAGCCTCTCCGGGGAAAGGCGGGCGCGGATCGTGGCCCTGCGCGACCGCTACGAGGAGCGCCTGCGCTTTCTCCTGAAGCGGGGGATGGAGGCCGGGGTTTTCCGCCCCCTGGACCCCGCCCTGGTGGGCCGGGGCATCCTGGGCATGCTGAACTGGATGGTCCGCTGGTTCCAGCCCGGGGGGCCCATGGGGGCCGAGGCGGTGGCCCGGTTCTACTTTGACCTGGTCCTGAAGGGGCTTAAGGCCGGGTGAGCCAGGCGCTTGTCCCTTAGCCGTACGGCAACCGGCCTCCGGCGGGGCCCGCCCTTAGGCCCAGTGGTTCAAGGGCCCGTGGCCCTGGCCCAGGGAGGGCGCCCCCTGAAGGGCCCGGGTGAGGTAGGCCTTGGCCTCGGCCACCGCCTCCTCGAGGGGCCTTCCCTTGGCGAGGAGGGCGGCGATGGCGGCGGAGAGGGTGCAGCCGGTGCCGTGGGTGTTCCGGGTGTGGACCCGGGGGGCGGAGAAGCGCAAGACCCCTCCCCGGGTGGCTAAAAGGTCCACCGCCTTTTCCCCCTCCAGATGCCCCCCCTTGAGGAGGACGGCCTTGGGGCCTAGGGCGAGGAGGGCCTTGGCGGCCTCCTCCGCCTCCTCAAGGGTGCGGATGGGGCGACCCAGGAAGGCTTCGGCCTCGAGGCGGTTCGGGGTGACGAGGTCCGCCAAGGGGAAAAGCCTCTCCTTGAGGGCGGCCGCCGCCTCCGGGGCGAGGAGGGGGTCCCCGCTTTTCGCCACCATCACCGGGTCCACCACCAAGGGCCGGACCCCGAAGCGCCTCACCGCCTCGGCCACCGCCTCCACGATGGCCGCATCCCCCAAGGCCCCGGTCTTGGCGGCATGCAGGGGGAAGTCCTCGGCCACGCTTTGGATCTGGGCGTAGACCACCTCGGGGGGGAGGAGGTGCACCCGCTGCACCCCCAGGGTGTTCTGGGCGGTGATGAGGGTGAGGGCGCTCGCCCCGTAGACCCCGAAGCGGAGGAAGACCTTGAGGTCCGCCTGCACCCCGGCCCCGCCCCCCGAGTCCGAGCCCGCAATGGTGAGGGCCACCCTCATCCTTCCTCCAAGGGCTTCCCCCGGGTCTCCTCCCCCACGCCGAAGGCGAAGGCCCCGGCGAGAAAGAGGAGCCCCCCGTGGAGGGCCAAGACCCCGCCGGGGCCCAAAAGGGGGAGGAGGACCCCGGTGGCGTAGGGGGCCAGAATCCCCCCCACCCGGCCCACCGCCGCCACCAGGCCCGCCCCGCTTCCCCTAAGGGCCGTGGGGAAAAGCTCCGGGGTGTAGGCGTAAATAGCCCCCCAGGCCCCCAGGTTGAAGAAGGAGAGGAGGCTCCCATAAAGGAGCACCTCCCCAGGGCCTCCCGCCTGGGAAAGGAGGAAGGCGAAGAGGGCTGAGAGGGCCAAAAAGCCCACCAGCACCGGCCTCCGCCCCAAGCGCTCCACCAGGAAGGCCGCCGCGAGGTAACCCGGCACCTGGGCCAGGGTGATGAGAAGGACGTACTCCAGGGAGCGCACCAGGGTGTACCCCTGGGCCACGAGGAGGGAGGGAAGCCAGATGAAGGCCCCGTAGTACCCGGCGTTCAGGGCGAACCAGGCGAGGGCGAGGAAAACGGTGCGCCGCAAGAGGGGCCTCCGGAAGAGGGCGGTGTAGGGCAGGGGCTTGGGCGGAGGGGTGGGGATGGGGGTGGGCTCTGGCAGGGGGCCGGGGAGGTTCTTTTCCCAAGCGGCCACCAGGGCCTCGGCCTCCCCCACCCGCCCCCGGGCCACGAGCCAGCGGGGGGACTCGGGGAGGGAAAGCCTCAGGTAGGCGGCGTAAAGGGCGGGAAGGGCCCCGGCGAGGAAGGCCCCCCGCCAGCCCAAGGAAGGGACCAGGAGGTAGCCCATGAGGGCGGCGAGGAGCCACCCCACGGCCCAGAAGGCCTCGAGGAGCACCACCATCCGGCCCCGGTGGGTCTTTGGGCTAAACTCCCCCATGAGGCTTGCCGCCACGGGAAGCTCCGCCCCGAGGCCAAGCCCCGTGAGGAAGCGGAAAACGAAGATCCAGGGGAGGCTTGGGGCGAGGGCGGTGAGGAAGCTCCCCAGGCCAGCCAGGAAGAGGCTGTACCCCACCACCGCCTTCCGGCCGAACCGGTCGGCGAGCCTTCCCCCGAGGAGGGCCCCGAAGAGCATCCCCAAAAGCCCCACGCTCCCCAAAAGCCCCGCCTGGACGGGGCTTAGGCCGAACTCCCGGGAAAGGGCGGGCAGGGTGAAGCTGATGAGCCCCACGTCCATGGCGTCCAGGGCCCAGCCGAACCCCAGAAGCAGGAGGAGGCGGTAGTGGGGCCTGCCCAAGGGCAGGCGTTCCAGACGGGCGATGGGATCCATGGCCTCAGGTTACAGGAAGCTCCATGCGGGCCCCTCCCTTCAGCACCGCCTCCACCAGGTTCATGGGGCAGAAGGGGCCGCACATGCTGCAGGCCTTGGTCTTGGAGCCCCGTTCCTCCTTGAGGCGCCTGGCCTCCTCGGGGAAGAGGGCGAGGGCGAACTGGCGCTCCCAGTCCAGGCGGTAGCGGGCCTCGGACATCCTCCGGTTCCTCTCCAGGGCCTTTCTGTTCCCCCGGGCCACGTCGGCGGCGTGGGCGGCGATTTTAAAGGCGATCACCCCTTGCTTCACGTGCTCGGGCGTGGGCAGGCCCAGGTGCTCCGCCGGGGTCAGGTAGCAGAGCATGTCCGCACCCCACCACCCCGCCAAGGCCCCCCCGATGGCCCCGGCGATGTGGTCAAACCCGGCGGCAGTGTCCACGGGGAGCATTCCCAGGATGTAGAAGGGCGCATGCCCGGTGAGCTTCTTCTGGATCTGGACGTTGGCGGCCACCTCGTTTAGGGGGATGTGCCCGGGACCTTCCACCATGGCCTGGACCCCGGCCCTTCTAGCCCTTTCCACGAGCTCCCCGATGGTCAAAAGCTCTGCGATCTGGGCCCGGTCGGTGCTGTCGGCGAGGGAGCCCGGCCTCAGGCCATCCCCCAGGGAGAGGGTCATATCGTAGGTGCGGGCGATGTCCAAGAGGTCGTCAAAGCGGGCGTAGAGGGGGTTTTCCTCACCGCGGTGGAGCATCCAGGCAGCCATGAGCCCGCCGCCCCGGCTCACGATGCCCGTGGTGCGGGAGCTATGCCGGTAGACCTCGAGGTTCTTGAGGGTCACCCCCACGTGCACCGTGATGTAATCCACCCCTTCCTTTCCGTGCTCCTCGATCACCTGGAAGAGCTCGTCCGCGGACATGTCAAAGAAGTTCTTGCGCTTAGCCGCCCTAAACTCCGCCTCGTAGATGGGCACGGTTCCCAAGGGGACGGTGGCCACCTCCAGGATGCGCCTGCGGACCTCCTTGAGGTCCCCTCCGGTGGAGAGGTCCATGACGGTGTCCGCCCCGTATCGGATGGCCACCCTGGCCTTCTCCACCTCCTCCTCCACGTCCACGTAGTCGTAGGAGGTGCCCAGGTTGGCGTTCACCTTCACGGAAAGGCCCTCCCCGATCCCCTTGAAGTCGGTGAGGGTCACGTGGTTCGGGTTCCTGGGGATGACGATCCGGCCTGCCGCCACCCCTCCCCGCACGAACTCGGGGGAAACCCCTTCCTTCTCGGCCACGTAGGCCATCTCCTCGGTGATCTTCCCTTTCCTCGCCGCCTCAAGCTGCGTCATCCTTCCACCCCCAAAAGCTTTAAGAGCCTCTTTGCCGTCCAAGGGGCCAGGAGGACCCCGTTCCTCCCGTGCCCCACCGCCGCGTACACGCCTTCTTCCACCTCGCCCACGAAAAGCTCCCCCACAGGCCTATACCCCCAGACCACCCCCCTAAAGCGGGCCCCTTCCAGGGAGGGAAAGCGCTCGTGGGCGTAGTCCGCAAGCCACCTGAGGCCGAAGAGGTCCACCCCCTCCTCCCAGCCCTCCCTCTCTGTGGCCCCCACGTAGACCCCACCCTCCCGGGGCAGGAGGTACCCTTCTCCGGCGAAGAGGGGCCCGGGCGGGGCCTCGCCCTCTAGGAGCAACGCCTCCCCCTTAAGGGGCCTAACCCTTAGGCCAAACCGCTCCCCCCAGGCCCCCACACAGAGGAGGACGAAGCGGGCCTTAAGGACCCCTTCCCCCCAGTAGACCCTTCCCCCCTTCACCCCCTCCACCTCGGCCCTCAGGTACTCCCCGCCAAGGGCCTGGAAGACCCTGAGGAGGGCTTCGCGGAGGACCTGCGGGTGGACGTACCCCCCGGGAAAGGTGCGGGCACCCCTTCCCCCCCGCACCGGGTAGGACAAGGGCTCCTGGGCCCCCCAAACCTCCCCTTCTCCGTGGGAAAGGGCCACCACCTGGGTGCCGGAAAAGCCCGCCTCCACCTCCAGCCCCCGGGCCTTGAGCTCCTCCAGGAGGTCCGGGTAGTACTGCAGGCCGAAGAGGGCCGCCTCTAAAACCTCCCCAGAGAGCCCCTCGGGGTAAGGGGCGAGCATCCCCGCGCTCGCCCGGGTGGCAGCCCCCTCCTTCTCCGCATCCAGCAGGAGGACCGCCACCCCCCGCTTGGCGAGCTCGTAGGCGGCGAGGGCCCCGATGATCCCGGCCCCCACCACGGCCACGTCCGCCCTCATGGCCCTTCCTCACTCCTGGGGCCCCCGACCGGGCGCAAGCCCGGTCGGGGTAAAAGGCACCCCTTCCACCGGGCTCGAGGGGCTCGCCGTCTCCCTAGGCCGCATGGGCCCTGCCAGATAGGCCTTCCGCCCCGCCTCCACCGCAAGCCGGAAGGCCGCGGCCATGGCCGGGGGGTCTTTGGCCTCGGCGATGGCGGTGTTCACCAAGACCGCGTCCAGGCCGAGCTCCATCACCTCCGCCGCGTGGGAGGGGAGGCCAAGCCCCGCGTCCACCACCACAGGGGGCAAGGAGGCCTTCTCCCGGGCGAAGAGTTCCAAAAGGGCCCTCGTCCTCACCCCCCAGCCCGAGCCGATGGGGGCGGCAAGGGGCATGACCGTGGCCGTGCCCAGGGCGGCGAGCCTTTTGGCCAGGACCAGGTCCGGCCCCATGTAGGGGAGAACGAGGAAACCCTCCTGGATGAGAAGCTCCGCCGCCCTCAGGGTCTCCAGGGGGTCGGGGAGGAGGTAGGTGGGGTCGGGGATGACCTCCAGCTTCACCCACCGCTCCCCGGTGAGGAGGCGGCCCAGCCGGGCGAGGCGCACCGCCTCCTCGGCCGTTTTGGCCCCGGCGGTGTTGGGGAGAAGCCTAACCCCCTGCAAAGCCTCCAAAAGCCCCACGTGCCCCGGGGCCTTGAGCTCCACCCGCCTCACGGAAACCGTCACCACCTCGGCCCCCGCGGCGGCCAGGGCCTCCCGCATCACCCCGAAGTCCTTGTACTTCCCAGACCCCAGGATGAGGCGGCTTTTAAGCTCTATGGGACCCACCTTCCAGGTGTCCATCTAGCCTCCCTGCATCAGGGCCACCACCTCCACCACGTCCCCGTCCTTCAGGACCCGGTCCGGGGCCTCGAGGCCCGAGAAGGCCTCCTCGTTGAGGAGGATGGCGACCCTTTTAAGCTCCACGCCGAGCTCCTCTAAGACCTCCTTGAGGGTCCTTCCCTCCAAGGGCTTGGGCTCCCCGTTAAGCCACACCATAAAGCCTCTCCCGAAAATCCCTGGCCGCCTTCCCGGGGTCAGGGGCGTCCAGGATGGCCCGGACCACCACGATGCGCCTCGCCCCGGCCTCCAAAACCCGGTCCAGGTTGGCGAGGTCAATCCCCCCGATGGCGTACCAGGGCTTTTCCCCGAGGTTTTCCGCCGCCCAGCGCACGTAAGCGAGCCCCGCCGCGGGCCTGCCCGGCTTCGTGGGGGTCTCCCACACGGGGCCCACGGAGAGGTAGTCCACCCCCTCCTCTAGGGCCCGCAGAGCCTGCTCCGGGGCGTGGGTGGAGCGGCCCACCCTCCCCCCAAAGAAGCGCCGCGCCTCCAAGGGCGTGAGGTCGTTCTGCCCTAGGTGGACCCCGTCCGCCCCCAGGAGGGCGGCGAGGTCGGGGCGGTCGTTCAGGAAGAAGGGCACCCCGTAGCGCCGGGCGAGGGCGAGCATCCTTTCCCCGAGCGCCAGGGTGGGCCGCGCCTCCCAGTCCTTGGCCCGAAGCTGCAAGACCTCCACGCCGCCCGCCAAGGCCCTTTCCGTGCGCTCCAGGGTCTCCGCAAAGGACCAGCCGGGCCTTGGGGTCACCACCAAGTAGAGCCTTCCAAGCAACCTTTCACCCCCTTAAGGCCAGCGGGAAAGGCCCACGCGGCCCAAGGGGGTTGGGTTTTGGGGGGTTGGGGTCTTCCGCATAGGCTTCCCTCCGCCGGCATTACCCGGATCAGGTTCCAAGGGTTGCTGGGATGAACCCAGCTCTCAGCCCCTCCATTGGGGCACCCCTAGCCTGCCCCTCCACTATAGCACGCACCCACCCAGGAAAGGGAACACGGGCTACACTGGAGGAGAACCCATGCGCCCCTACCTAGCCCTAGCGAGCCTCCTCTGGAGCCTCCACCTGGGCGTGGTGGTCGTGGCCGCCCTGGGCCTTCCCGCCCCCAGCCTCGGCCTCGCCCGGAAGGCCCGGGACCAGGGTGCCTCATACCCTTGACTTTCATAGGCTCAATGGTATACCATCCCCTCCAACCCCCGGTCCCCGGGGGTCGGAGGTGAGGGATGGCAGAGCCTGTGGACAGGGCAAGCGGCACGCCCCTGGACCCGGCGGCGGAGGCGGAGATCCGGTACCTGGAGGCCATGATCGCCCGCCTCGAGGCCGGGGAGGAAGACCCCGAGGACTTCCGGGTCTACCGCCTCAAGAACGGCATCTACGGCATCCGGGGACGCCCCGAGCACCACATGATCCGCATCAAGCTCCCCGTGGGGCGGATCACCCCGGAAGGCCTTAGGGTCCTGGCGGATGTGGCCGAGCGCTATGCGGAAAACCGCCTGGCCCACGTGACCACCCGCCAGGCGGTCCAGCTCCACCACGTCCACCGCCGGGACGTGCCCAAGGTCCTAAGGGCGGTGAACGCCGTGGGCCTCACCACCCGGGAGGCCTGCGGCCACTCCATCCGGGCCATCACCTGCTGCCCCTACGCCGGGGTCTCCCCCGAGGAGCCCTTTGACGTCACCCCCTACGCCGAGAGGGCCTACCGTTACTTCCTCCGCCACCCCGTGGGGCAGAACCTCCCCCGCAAGTTCAAGGTGGCCTTTGAGGGGTGCGCCACGGACCACGCCCGCACCCCCATCCACGACATCGGGGTGGTGGCGGCCCTGGAAGGGGGGAAGCGGGGCTTCCGCATCTACGTGGGGGGGGGCCTGGGGGCCGCCCCCATGAGCGCCGAGCTCTTGGAGCCCTTCACCCCCGAGGAGGACCTCCTCCCCACCATGCTGGCCATCATCCGCCTCTTTGACCGCTACGGGAACCGCAAGGTCCTGACCCAGGCGCGGCTCAAGTTCCTGGTGAAGAAGTGGGGCATCGCCGCCTTCCGGGAGGCGGTGCGGGAGGAAAGGCGCATCGTGAAGCTCACCGCCACCGGGGAGGACCTAAGGGCCTGGGCCCCTCCCCAAGAACCCGAACCCCCGAGGCTTCCCAACCCGCCCCAAAAGCCCTTCTCCTTCGCCCCGGGGTTTGACGCCTGGCGGCGCACCAACCTCTTCAAGCAGAAGCAGGAGGGCTTCTACACCGCCATCGTCCGCCTCCCCTTGGGGGACATCACCCCGGAGGGGCTTAGGGCCCTGGCGGAGATCGCCGAGACCTACGCCGCCGAGGTCCGGAGCGCCATCAGCCAGAACCTCCTCCTCCGCTTCGTCCCCGAGGAGGCGTTAGGGGGGCTTTACGAGGCCCTTTTAGAGGCGGGGCTCGCCTGGCCCGAGGCCCACACCCTCCTGGACATCACCCGCTGCCCGGGGGCCGACACCTGCAACCTGGCCATCACCCGCTCCCGGGGGCTCGCCCAGGCCCTGGAGGCCCACCTCGCCGGCCTCCCCCTGGCCCAGGACCCCGGGGTGAAGGCCATCAGCCTCAAGATCTCCGGCTGCCCCAACTCCTGCGGCCAGCACCACATCGCCGACATCGGCTTCTACGGCTCAAGCCGCAAGGTAGGGGAAAGGGAGGTGCCCCACTACGTCCTCCTCCTGGGCGGGCGCACCCGGGAGGGGGAGGCTCGCTTCGGCCAGGTGGTGGGCAGGATCCCCGCCCGCCGGGTCCCCGAGGCGGTGGAGAGGATCCTGAAGCGCTACGAGGCAGAGCGGCAAAACGGGGAAAGCTTCCAGGCCTACCTGGACCGGGTGGGGGCGGCCTCCTTCAAGCCCCTCCTCCAGGACCTCCAGGAGGTCCCCCCTTACGAGGAAGCTCCCGAGTTCTACCAGGACCTGGGGGCCGAAGGGGAGGCCTTCAGCGTGCAGCTTGGGCGCGGGGAGTGCGCCGTTTAGGGAGGAGGCCATGCGCCTCGCCTACGCCGGCCTAAGGCGCAAAGAGGAGTTTAAGGCCCTGGCGGAAAAGCTCGGCTTCACCCCCCTCCTCTTCCCCGTCCAGGCCACGGAAAAGGTCCCCGTCCCCGAGTACCGGGACCACCTGCGGGCGCTTGCCCAAGGGGTGGACCTCTTTGTGGCTACCACCGGGGTGGGGGTAAAAGACCTCCTCGAGGCGGGAAAGGCCCTGGGCCTAGACCTTAGAAAGCCCTTGGAAGGGGCCTTCCGCTTGGCCCGAGGCGCCAAGGCCGCCCGCACCCTAAGGGAGCTCGGCCTTCCCCCCCACGCCGTGGGGGACGGCACCTCCAAAAGCCTCCTCCCCCTCCTTCCCCAAGGCGGGGGCAAAGCCGCCCTCCAGCTTTACGGCAAGCCCCTTCCCCTTCTGGAAAACGCCCTGGCGGAAAGGGGCTACCGGGTCCTCCCCCTCATGCCCTACCGCCACCTCCCGGACCTCGAGGGGGTCCGCCGCCTCGAGGTGGCCGTCCTTGCAGGGGAGGTGGACGCCCTCGCCTTCGTGGCCGCCATCCAGGTGGAGTTCCTCTTTGAGGGGGCGAAGGACCCTCTGGCCCTCAGGGAGGCCCTCTCCACCCGGGTCAAGGCCCTGGCCGTGGGCCGGGTCACCGCCGACGCCTTAAGGGAGTGGGGGGTTAAGCCCTTCTACGTGGACGAGACCGAGCGCCTGGGCAGCATGCTCCAGGGCTTCAAGCAGGCCCTGCAAAAGGAGGTGGCATGGCCTACTTCCCCCTGATGCTGGACCTGAGGGGCCGCTCTGTCCTCCTCATCGGCGGGGGACCCGAGACCTCCATGAAGCTTATGGCTCTCCTCGAGGCGGAGGCCCAAGTCACCGTCCTCGCCGAGGAGAACCGGTTCGGGCTGGAGGGCCTCGCGGCCCAAGGGAGGATCCGCTGGATCCCCCGGGGCTACCGGGAGGGAGACCTAGAGGGCTTCTTCCTGGTCATAAGCCACCCCGAGGACAAGGCCATCCACCCCAAGGTCAAGGAGGAGGCGGAAAGGAAGCGGGTCTTCCTCGTGGCCGTGGACGACCCCCAGAACGCCAGCGCCATCCTCCCCGCCGTCCTTAGGCGCGGGGAGCTTTTGGTGGCTCTTTCCACCTCGGGGGCCGCCCCCGCCCTCGCTGTAAGGCTCAAGGAGCGCCTGGCGGGGCTTTTCCCCGAAGCCTACGGGGAGCTCGTGGCCTTCCTAAGGACCTTGAGGCCCAGGATCGCCCAAATCCCGAGCTTTGAGGAAAGGAAGCGCCTCTGGTACCGGATCGTGGACCAGGCCCTGGAGGCACTGGACCTGGACCCCAAGGAGGGCCTCCCCAAAGCGGTGGCCAAGGCCGAGGAGGCCCTAAAGGAGGTGGAAGCGTGGACAAGGTAAAGGCGGCGAAGGACCTCATACGGGAAGCCCTCGCCCAAAGCAAAGCCCCCTGCTTCACGTGCAGCTTCCAGGCGGAGGACGTGGTGGTCCTCCACCTGCTCCTAGGGGAAAAGCCCGACCTCCCCGTCCTCTTCCTGGACACGGGCTATCACTTCCCTGAGGTCTACGCCTACCGGGACGAGATGCAAAAGAGGCTCGGCTTCCGCCTGGTGAACCTCACCCCAAGCCTCTCCCGGGAGGAGCAGGAGAGGCTTTACGGAAAGCTCTACGAAACCGACCCCGGCCGGTGCTGCGAGATCCGCAAGGTAAAGCCCCTCTTCGCCGCGCTGGAGGCCCACGACACCTGGTTCACGGGGCTCAGGCGGGAACAGTCCCCCACCCGGAGGGACCTTAAGTCCATCGAGGAAGCCCGCCTCCCCTCGGGCCACCGCCTGAAGAAGGTAAACCCCCTTTACGACTGGACATTTAAGGAGGTCTTCGCCTACCTGGCCGTGCAGGACCTCCCCTACCTTCCCCTCTACGAGGAGGGCTACCTCTCCATCGGCTGCGCTCCCTGCACGGCGAAGCCTCTGGACCCCTCGGACCCCCGCTCGGGCCGCTGGGCGGGGAAGAGCAAGCTGGAGTGCGGCATCCACCTGCACGGCAAGGAGGGGTAGATGGCCTTTCTGCTAGGCTTCTTCATCGCCTTCGCCATCGGGGTCACGGGGGTGGGGGCGGGGACGGTCACCGCGCCCCTCCTCATCCTCGCCCTGGGGCTTCCCCCGGAGGTGGCGGTGGGCACCGCCCTCCTTTTCGGCTTCCTGGTGAAGGTCCCCGCCGGGGGGGTCTACCTCCTAAGGGGGCAGGTGGACCCCAAGGCGCTTTTCCGCCTTCTTTTAGGCGGGATCCCGGGGGTGCTTCTAGGAAGCCTCCTCCTCGCCCAGCTCAAAGGGGCCAAGGATTTGGTTCTCCTCCTCGTGGGCCTCACCGTGGTCCTCTCGGCGGGGCTTGGGCTCTGGCGGAGCCTTAAGGGGCTACCCCAAGGAAAGAAGAGACCAGGCCTGCTGCCGCCTGCGGCCTTCGGGATCGGCCTCGAGGTGGGCTTCTCCTCCGCCGGGGCCGGGGCCTTGGGGACGCTCCTCCTCCTCTACGCCACCCGGCTTTCCCCCCAGAAGGCGGTGGGCACCGACCTCCTCTTCGGCCTCGCCCTCGCCCTCTTGGGGGGCGGGGTCCACCTCTACTTCGGCCAGGTGGACCCGGGTCTCCTCCTCGCCCTGGCCTCGGGCGGGGTAGCGGGGGGGCTTCTCGGGGCCCTCTTCGCCACCTGGCTTCCCAAAAAGCCCCTGCGGGTAGCCCTCCTCCTTTGGCTCCTCTTTATCGGAAGCCAACTCATCTACCGGGGGGTAGCCCATGGGTAGGGTCTATTTGGTGGGGGCAGGCCCGGGAAACCCCGAGCTCCTCACCCTCAAGGCCTACCGCCTCCTCAAGGAGGCCCCCGTGGTCCTCCACGACCGCCTGGTGGACGGGCGCATCCTGGATCTTATCCCGGGTGAAAAGGTCTACGTGGGCAAGGAAGAAGGGGAAAGCGCAAAACAAGAGGTGATCCACCGCCTCCTCCTCCGCTATGCCCGGGCCTACCCCTTCGTGGTGCGCCTCAAAGGAGGGGACCCCATGGTCTTCGGGAGGGGCGGGGAGGAGGTGGTTTTCCTCCTCCGGCACGGCGTCCCCGTGGAGGTGGTCCCCGGGGTGACGAGCCTCCTCGCCTCCAGGCTTCCCCTCACCCACCGGGGCCTCGCCCACGGGTTTGCCGTGGTCACCGGCCTCCTGGAGGGAGGCGGCTACCCCGACCTTCGCCCCTTCGCCCAGGCGCCCACCCTGGTGGTCCTCATGGGGGTGAAGCGGAGGGTCTGGATCGCCAAGGAACTCCTCCGCCTGGGGCGCAATCCCCTGGAACCCATCCTCTTCGTGGAACGGGTCTCCACCCCCAAGGAGCGCCGCGTCCTAGCCTCCCTCAAGGAGGTGGCCGAGGGGAAGGTGGCGGTGGAGGCCCCCGCCCTCTGGATCCTGGGCGAGGTGGTGCGCCTCTTTGCCGAGGCCGAGGAGCCCACAGCGGCTTTGGTCCTGGGAGGTGAGCCGTGGTAGAAAGCCTTCCCACTTTGGCGATCGGCGAGGACGAGAGGCTGGACCTGGAGAACCTGGCCACAGGAGCCTTCTTCCCCGTAAAGGGCTTCATGACCCGGGAGGAGGCCCTCTCCGTGGCCCACGAGATGCGCCTCCCCACGGGGGAAGTCTGGACCATCCCCGTCCTCCTCCAGTTCCGGGAAAGGCCCAAGGTGGGGCCCGGGGACACCGTGGCCCTTCTGCATGGGGGTGAGCGGGTCGCCCTCCTCCACGTGGCCGAGGCCTACGGGCTGGACCTAAGGGTGCTCGCCCGGGTCGTCTTCGGCACGGAAAGCGAGGCCCATCCCGGGGTGGCCAAGCTCTACGCCAAAGGCCCCTTTGCCCTGGGGGGCAAGGTGGAGGTGCTCAAGCCTAGGGCCAGGGGTCCCCTGGAAAAGAGTCCGGAGGAGGTACGGGCCTTCTTCCGGGAACGGGGCTGGAAAAAGGTGGTGGCCTTCCAGACGCGAAACGCCCCCCACCGGGCCCACGAGTACCTGATAAGGCTCGGCCTGGAGCTCGCGGACGGGGTCCTGGTCCACCCTATTTTGGGAGCCAAGAAGGAAGACGACTTCCCCACGGGGGTCATCGTAGAGGCCTACCAGGCCCTGATCGCGAGCTTCCTTCCTCAGGAGCGGGTGGCCCTCTTCGGCCTCGCCACCCCCATGCGCTACGCCGGGCCCAAGGAGGCGGTCTTTCACGCCCTGGTGCGCAGGAACTTCGGGGCCACCCACTTTCTGGTGGGCCGGGACCACGCCGGGGTGGGGGGTTTCTACGACCCCTACGCCGCCCACCGCATCTTCGACCAGCTTCCCCCCTTGGGGATCGAGGTCGTCAGGGTGGGGGCGGTCTTCCACTGCTCCCTTTGCGGGGGCATGGCCTCGGAGAGGACCTGTCCCGAGGAGCACAGGGAAGGACGCCTCTCCATCAGCATGACCAAGGTCCGGGCCCTTCTCCGGGAAGGGAAAAGCCCGCCTCCCGAGCTCGTCCGCCCCGAGCTCGTACCCATCCTGCGGCAAGGGGTTTAAACCCGCCTGTACAAGACCCTGGCGAACCGCAAAGGGCCTTTCACGAACGCCCTAACCCAGGCGAAGCCCTTTTCTCCTGGCCAGGGCCAAGAGGCGCAAGGCCCCTTGGGGCTTGGCGGGCAGGTAGAGGTGGACGAAGCTCCCGAGGACCCGCCCGTCCGTGTGCCCTTCCATCTCGCTTCCCCCCAGGCGGCGCCAGGCGGGGCTTGGGGAAGGGGAAAGGTGGGCGTAGTGAAACTCGTGCCCCCTGAAGACCTCTCCCCTTTGCGCCAGGGGGTTATCCCGCACCGCCTCCACCTCCCGGTAGCCGAGGACCGGCCTCTCCCCCATCCGGGCCTCCCCCGGAACCAGGCCCACCATGGGGAAGAACCGCTCCCCCACCCAAAGGCCCTGGGAGAGGTACATGTAGCCGCCGCACTCGGCCACAATGGGCCCAGGAAAGCGGCGGAGGGCCTCCCGCATGGCCCGGTTCTCCGCAAGGCGCTCGGCGAAAAGCTCGGGGTAACCGCCCCCCAGGAGGAGGGCATGGGCCTCGGGGAGGGCTTCGTCCTCGAGGGGGCTAAAGGGAACGAGCTCCGCCCCCAAGGCCTCCAAAAGCTCCAGGCCCTCCGGGTAGTAGAAGGAAAAGGCCCGGTCCCACGCGTAGGCCACCCGCACCCGCGCGGGGCGCTTCTCCGGCAGGAAGGGCCTGGCCTCAGGGAGGGGCGGGGCGGAGGCGGCCAGGGCCAGGAGGGCCTCCAGATCCACCCGGAAGGCCCGGCGCAGGGCCTCCAGGGGCGGGGCCGCCTCCCCGGCCAGGACCAGGCCCAGGTGGCGCTCGGGGAGGGCGAGGGCGGGGTCCTGGGGGAGCCAGCCCAAGAGGGGAAGGCCCACCGCCTCGAGGGCCTCCCGGAGGATCCTTGCGTGCCGCTCTGAGCCCACCCGGTTGGCGAAGACCCCCACCACCCGCACCCCGGGGTCGTGGGCGGCAAAGCCCTGGGCCAGGGGAGCGATGGAGCCCGCCATGCCTTGGGCGTCCACCACCAGGGCCACGGGGGCCTTAAGGAGCCTCGCCACCTGGGCGGTGGAGCCCACCCGCCCCAAGGGGTCCTTGCCGTCAAAAAGGCCCATGACCCCTTCAATCAGGGCGAAGTCCGCCCCCCTCGCCCCGTGGCGGAAGAGGGCGAGGAGCCCCTCCCCGTCCAGGAAAAACCCGTCCAGGTTGTAGGGCTTCCGCCCGGCGGCGGCCTCGAGGTGAGTGGGGTCAATGTAGTCGGGGCCCACCTTGAAGGGCTGGACCCTTAGGCCCTGCTCCTTCAGGGCCAAGAGGAGGGCCAGGGAGACCGTGGTCTTGCCGGCGCCCGAGTGGGGAGCGGCGAGGAGGAGGCGCATCAGTGCTCTATCCCCCTCTGGGCGGGCACGCCCTGGTCAAAGGCGTGCTTAACCTTCCGCATCTCCGTCACCGTGTCCGCCAGGTGCAAAAGCGCCTCGGGGGCCCCCCTTCCCGTCACCACCACGTGCACGTGGGCGGGCCGGGCGCGCAGGGTGTCCAGGAACTCCTCCAGGGAAATCCAGCCGTAGCGCAGGGGGTAGGTGGCCTCGTCCAGGATCACGAGGTCGTAGGCCCCGGAGAGGAGGGCCTCCTTGGCCCTAAGCCAGCCCTCCTGGGCCAGCCCGGCCGAGCGGGCGAGGTCCCGGCTCCTCCAGGTAAACCCATCCCCCAGGCCCTCGATGGGGATGCCCAAAAGGCCCAGAGCCCGGTGCTCCCCGAAGCGGGCGGTCTCGTGCTTCAGAAACTGGAAGATCCGCACCTTAAGCCCCCTCCCATGGGCCCTTAGGGCGAGGCCGAAGGCGGCGGTGCTCTTGCCCTTCCCGTCCCCGGTGTACACCAGGAGAAGCCCCCGCCTCTCCCCTTGGGGCCTCTCGTAAGGCTTCAGCCGCCCAGGCTCCTCCACAGGGCATAGCTTACCAGGGAGGCCAGCTCGCAAAAGGCGATCATGGCCCCGAGCACGTCCCCGCTCAGGCCCCCAAGGCGGAGGAAGGCGAGCCGCGCCACCCCCCAGGCGACCAGGAAGGCCAGGAGGGCGGGGGCGGGGTAGAGGAGGGGAAAGGGGAGGGCCAGGGCCAAGGGGAGGTGCCAGGGCGCCCCCCGGATGAGGCCCGCCATCCCAGGGTGGAGCAGGGGGTAGCGGGAGAGGAGGGGCAGCACGGCGAAACGGGCGAACCCGGGGAAGAGGAGGAGGAAAAGGGGGTCTTGCACCAGGGCCAGGGCCTGCCCGAGGAGGAGGAGGTAAACCCCTCCTACCCCGAAGGCGAAGGCCCCCAGGTGGGGGTCCTTGAGGATGGCCAGCCGCCTCTCCCTGGGCTTGGCGCCCAGGAGGGCATCGGCGGTGTCCAGGAGGCCGTCCAGGTGCAAAAACCCCGTGAGGCCGAGGAGGAGGGCGAGGAGGAGAGCCCCCTTTAGGCCGGCGGGGAGGGGGAGGAGGGAAAGGAGGGCGAGCCAAGCCCCCAGGGCATAGCCCACCAGGGGGAAGAAAAGGGCGGCCCGGCGGAAATCCTCCGGGGTGGCCTCCTTGGGGGCCAGGGGGAAGACGGTGAGAAGGGCGAAGGCCAGGCGCAGGGGGCGCACGCCTAGCCCCCCTCGGGCACCCCCGCCTCGGCAAAGGTGGCCATGTGGAGGATGCGGGCCGCGGCCCGGAGGAGGGGCATGGCGAGGACCGCCCCCGTCCCCTCCCCTAGGGCCAGGTCCAGGTCCAAAAGGGGCCTCAGGCCCAGGGCCTGAAGGGCCAGGCGGTGCCCCGGCTCCCGGGAGAGGTGGCCCGCGAAGAAGTGGCCCCGGATTTCGGGCAGCAGCCTCCAGGCCAAAAGCGCCCCGCTCGTCACGGGGAAGCCGTCCAGCACCAAGGGAAGGCCCGCCTCGTACCCCTCCAGGTAGACCCCGGCGATGGCGAGGAGCTCGAGCCCCCCCACCTCCGCGGCCACCGCCAAGGGGTCCATATTGGGCCGGAGGCGGGCGAGGGCCCTGGCCACGGCCTCCCGCTTCCGCCTAAGCCCCTCCTCCCCCACCCCCGTCCCCCGGCCCACCACGGCCTCCGGGGGAAGGCCCAAGAGGGCGGCGGTGAGGGCGGCCGCCGCGGTGGTGTTGCCGATGCCCATGTCCCCGGCGGCGAGGATCGTGGCCCCCTCCGAGATGGCCCGTCTCGCCGCCTCCCTGCCCGCCTCCAGGGCCCTTTGGGCCTCCTCCAGGGAGAGAGCGGGCCCTCGGGCAAGGTTTCCCGTGCCGGGGCGCACCTTGGCCTTGAGGAGCCTGGGGTGGTCGGGGAGCGCCCCGATGACCCCCACGTCCAACACGTAGACCTCGCAGTCCGCCACCCGGGCGAACTGGTTGATAGCCGCCCCGCCTCCGAGAAAGTTCAGGACCATGGCGTGGGTGACCTCCTGGGGGTAGGCGGAGACCCCCTCGGCCACCACCCCGTGGTCGGCGGCGGCCACCACCACCGCGCCCCGGCCAAGCTCCGGCTTCACCCGCCCCTGGATCCCCGCCAGGCGCAGGGCCACCTCCTCCAGGTGGCCCAGGGAGCGGGGGGGCTTGGTGAGCCTGGTCATCCGGACCTCGGCCTCTCGCAAGACTTCCGCGTCCATCCCGCGGAGGAGTATACCTTGGGACATGGAGCTTTGGCTCGTGCGCCACGGGGAGACCCTTTGGAACCGGGAGGGAAGGCTTTTGGGCTGGACGGACCTCCCCCTCACCGAGGAGGGGAGGGCCCAGGCGCGAAGGCTCAAGGGGCTCCTCCCTCCCCTTCCCGCCTACAGCTCCGACCTCCTCCGGGCCAGGGAGACGGCGGCGCTCGCGGGGTACACGCCCCTTCTGGCCAGGGAGCTCCGGGAGATTCACTTCGGGGCGCTGGAGGGGGCCCTTTGGGAGACCCTGGACCCCCTCCACAAGGAGGCCCTCCTCCGCTTCCAGGGCTTCCATCCCCCTGGGGGGGAGAGCCTTTCCGCCTTTCAGGAGCGGGTCTTCCGCTTCCTGGAAGGGCTAGGGGCCCCCGCCCTCCTCTTCACCCACGGGGGAGTGGTCCGGGCGGTTCTCAGGGCCTTGGGGGAGGACGGCCTCGTGCCCCCGGGAAGCGCGGTGGTGGTGGACTGGCCCAAGAAGGTGCTCGCCCGCCCCTCCCTTGACGGGGAGGGAGAGAAGGGGTAAAACACGGGCGAGAGCGGCCGGGGTGCCCTAGGGCCCGGATGTCCTGGGGCGGCAAAGGGGGAAGACCGGTGAAAGTCCGGCGCTGTGCCGCAACGGTAACCGGCCCAAAGCGATAGGCCTAGCGTCTTGGCCGGAAGCCCGAATACCCGCCCCGGCGCGCGCCTCACCTGCCCCCGAGCAGGGGCGAAAGGAGGCAAGCATGGGAAAAGACCTCGGTTTCCGGCTTAAGGCTCCGGTTCTTGCTCCCGCAAAGGAAGGTGCCCCGTGACGGGCCTCGAGCTCTTGGCCGTGGCCCTGGGGATGCGCCACGGGGTGGACCCCGACCACCTGGCGGCGGTGGACGGGCTTTCCCGGGTAAGGCCCTCACCCCTTAACGGGGTCTTCTTCGCCCTGGGGCACGGGGCCATCGTCACCCTCCTCGCCTTCCCTGCGGCGGCCCTCCTAAAGCGGGTGGACCTCGAGGCCCTCCACCTCCCCGCCTTCCTCCTCCTCCTGGTGGCGGCCCTGAACCTCCACCGGCTCCTGCGGCCCGCCCCCCTAGCCCCTCCGGGGGGGCTTCCCCTCTTAAACCCCCTCCTCCTCGGCCTCCTCTTTGGCCTCGGGTTTGAGACGGCAAGCCAGCTCTCCGCCCTGGCCCTTTCCGCGGAGCTTTCCCCCTGGCGCCTCGGGGCCCTCTTCACCCTGGGGATGCTCCTCGTGGACGGGGTGGACGGGCTTCTGGCAAGCCGCCTCCAGAACCTGGCCCAAGACTCCCTCAGGGCGGAGAGGGCGAGCCGGGTTCTGGGCTGGGCGGTGGTGGCCGTGGCCCTCCTCTTGGCCCTGGGAGAGCTTGGGGGGGTGGACCTCGAGGCCTTTGCCCTGCCCTTGGGCCTCGGCCTCTTCGGCCTCCTCGTCTCCCTGAGGCTCTACGCCCTGAGGCCCGCATGAGCCACCCCTACCCCCCGCCCCGGGACAAGAAGGGAAGCCGCATCGGCTTCACCACGGGGGCGAACGCCGCCGCCGCGGCCAAGGCCGCGGCCCTCGCCCTCCTTGGGGAAACCCCGGAGGTGGTGGACATCTGGCTTCCCGCGGGGTGGCGGCAACCTTTCCGGGTGCATCGGCTGGAGCGGAAGGCGGATGGGGTCCTGGTGGGGATGATCAAGGACGCCGGGGACGACCCCGACGTGACCCACGGGGCGGAGATCCAGGCCTTTGTGCGCTTCGCCAGCGAAGACCGCCTGGAAGGGGGCGAGGGGGTGGGGGTGGTGACCAAGCCAGGGCTTGGGGTGCCCGTGGGGGAGCCCGCCATCAACCCCGTGCCCAGGCGGATGATCTTTGAGGCGGTGCGGGAGGTGACGGAACGGCCCTTGGCCATCACCATCGCCATCCCCGGGGGGGAGGGGCTCGCCAAGAAGACCTTAAACCCTAGGCTCGGGATCCTCGGGGGGCTTTCCGTCCTGGGGACCACGGGGGTGGTGAAGCCCTACTCCACCAGCGCCTTCCGCATGAGCGTGGTCCAGGCGGTGGGGGTGGCGCAGGCAAACGGCCTTTTAGAGATCGTCGCCACCACGGGGGGCAAGAGCGAGCGCTTCGCCCAAAGGCTCCTCCCCCACCTCCCGGAGATGGCCTTCATCGAGATGGGGGACTTCGTGGGGGACGTGCTTAAGGCCGCCAGGAAGGTGGGGATAGAGGTGGTGCGCATCGTGGGGATGATTGGGAAGATCTCCAAGATGGCCGACGGCAAGACCATGACCCACGCGGCCGGGGGCGAGGTGAACCTCTACCTTCTCCTTTCCCTCCTCAAGGGGGCGGGGGCAAGCCAGAGGGCCCTCAAGGAGGCGGAGGGGGCGGCCACCGCCCGGCGCTTCCTGGAGCTCGCCCTGGAGGAAGGGCTGGAGCTCTTCTTCGTGAACCTCGTACGCCTCGCCCAGGAAAAGCTCCAGGCCTACATCGGGGAAAGGCCCTTCGTGAGCGTGGCCCTCACGGACTTCGACCAGGGCCGGTGCCTCGCCGCCTGGCCCGATAGGGAGGTGTACCGTGGATGATCTGATCAAGGCGCAGAAAAACCCCGCCCACCAGATGACGGAAAAGGGGCGGGCCATCGAGGAGGAGAGCTTCCGCATCGTGGACGAGGAAGCGGGGCCCCACGGCTTTTCCCCCCTGGAGTGGCCCGTGGTGCGCCGGATGATCCACGCCACCGCCGATTTTGAGTACAAGGCGCTCACCCGCTTTAGCGAAGGGGCGGTGGAGGCCGGGCTAAAGGCCATCCAGAGGGGAGCGCAGATTCTGGCGGACGCCCGGATGATCGCCTGCGGCCTGAACCCAGAAAGGCTCAGGCTCTTCGGCAACGAGGTGGTGGAGCTCCTCGCCCACCCCGAGGTGGTGGAAAGGGCCAAGGCGGCGGGGGGCACCCGGGCCGAGGCCGCGGTGGCCTACGCCTGGGAGAAGGGGCTCTTGGACGGGGCCATCGTGGGGGTGGGAAACGCCCCCACCTTCCTCCTCGCCCTGGTGGAGGCCATCCGGAAGGGGGCGAGGCCTGCCCTGGTCCTGGGGATGCCCGTGGGGTTCGTGAACGTCCTGGAGGCCAAGCGGGCCCTCATGGAGGCCCCGGTGCCCTGGATCGTGACGGAGGGGCGGAAGGGGGGAAGCCCCCTGGTGGTGGCCGCCCTCCACGCCCTGATCCGCCTGGCGGCGGACGGGGGGGTGGACACCTCCAAAGCCCACAGGGAGGGGTAGATGGTCTACGTGATCGGGATGGGCGCGAGGGGCCGGGAGGGCCTGAGCCTAGAGGCCTTAAGGCGCCTGGAGGAGGCGGAGGTCTTGATCGGCGGCAGGCGCCACCTCGCCCACTTCCCCGAGCACCCCGGGGAGAAGGTGCCCGTCCAGGGCCCCCTGGAGGCCCTCTTGGACCTGGCAGCAGAAAGGGTGAAGGCGGGGAAGAAGGTGGCCTTCTTGGCTTCGGGAGACCCCCTCTTCTACGGGATCGGCAAAAGGGTCCTGGAGCGCTTCCCCGAGGCCGAGGTCCATCCCGCCCCCACCGCCTTCCAGGAGGCCTTCGCGAGGCTTAGGCTCCCCTGGGACCAGGCCCGCTTCTTTTCCCTCCACGGGAGGCCTTTGGGCGGGGTGCTTTTGGAAATCAGCCTCTCCCCCCTCGCCGTGGTCTACACCGACCCCGAGCACACCCCGGCGCGGATCGCCCGGGCCCTCCTGGAGATGGGCGTGGACGCCCGGGCCCATGTGGCGGAGCGGCTTGGGGAGGAGGGCGAAAGGGTGCGAAGCTTCGCTAGCCTCAAGGAGGTGGCCCAAGAAGGCTTCCTGGATCCCAACGTCCTCATCCTGGAGGCCAAAAGGCCCCTTCCCCCCCGCCTCGGCTTCTTCCCCGACGAGGCCTTTGAGCAAAGGATGCCCAGGAAGGGGCTCATCACCAAGCGGGAGGTCCGCCTCCTCGCCCTGGGCCTCCTCGGCCTTCCCCCGGACGGGGTGCTCTGGGACATCGGGGCCGGGACGGGAAGCGTGGGGATCGAGGCGGCGAGGCTCGCCCCCTGGGGGGAGGTCTACGCGGTGGAGAAGAACCCCGAGTCCTGGCCCCACATTGAGGAGAACGCCCGCCGCTTCGGGGCCTTTAACCTCGTCCTGGTCAAGGGGGAGGCCCCAAAGGCCCTTCAGGGCCTCCCCGCCCCCCACGCCGTCTTCGTGGGGGGAAGTGGGGGGGAGCTCGAGGCCGTCCTCCAAGTGAGCCTGGAAGCCCTAAGGCCCGGGGGGAGGCTCGTGGTGGCGGCCATCACCCTGGAGAACCTCCTCGCGGCCTACGGCTTCCTGAAGGGAACGGGACTCCCCCTGGAGGGCTTCCAGGTCCAGGCGAGCCGGGTGGTGCCCCTCGCCCGTTACCACCGCCTCGAGGCGCACAACCCCATCACCCTCCTCGCCGTGACCAAGGAGGGGGCATGAAGCTCTACCTGATCGGCCTGGGCCCCGGCGACCCCGAGCTCCTCACCCTGAAGGCGCTAAGGCTCATCCAGGAGCTTCCCGTGCTCTTCTACCCGCAGGAGGAAGGGAGGGAGCCCCTCGCCCTGGGGATCGCCAAGCCCTTCCTCCCCGAGGGCAAGCCCCTCCTCCCCCTCCCCCTCTTCACCGGGGGGGACCCCGAAAAGGCCAGGAGGGCGAAGGAGGAGGCGGCGAGGAGACTTCGGGAGGCCCTTTCCCGTTACGGGGAAGGGGGGTACCTGGTTCTCGGGGACAGCCTCCTCTACGCCTCCCCCGTGAACCTCCTCCCCCACCTGGAGGGGGTGGAGGTGGAAGCCGTCCCCGGGATCAGCGCCCACCAGCTGGCGGCAGCCCGGGTCCTAAAGCCCTTGGCCATGGGGGAGGAGGGCTTCGCCGTGGTGGCGGGCCTGAGGCCCCCGGACCCCGAGGGCCTGGGACGCTTCCGGGCGGTCTTCGTCTACAAGGCCAAGCACCTCGGGGCCCTGAGGGAGGCCTTCCCCGGCTGGGAGGGGTGGGCCTTCCTGCGGCTTGGGATGCCCGGGGAGAAGGTCCTGCCCCTGGGGGCGGCCCAAAGGCAGGACTACTGGACCCTGGTGGGGCTGTGGCGGAGGGGGGATGAGGCCTAGGGTGCACGTGGTGGGCGGGGGGCCTGGGGACCCGGAGCTCCTCACGGTGAAGGGGGCAAGGCTCTTAGGGGAGGCCCACTTCGTCCTCTACACGGGAAGCCTCTTCCCCGAGGCGGCGCTGCGGGGGCTCGCCCCGCGGGCGGAGCTTCGGGATTCCAAGGGGATGGTCCTGGAGGAGATCGTGGGGACCCTGGCCGCGGAGGCGCGGAAGGGAGGGGTGGTGGTCCGGCTCCACTCGGGGGACCCGGGGCTATACGGGACGCTTCTGGAGGAGAAGGAGGCCCTGGAGGCCTTAGGGGTGGGGGTGGAGGTGGTGCCCGGGGTCACGGCGGCCTTCGCCCTAGCCGCCAGGGCGGGCCTTGCCCTCACCGTCCCGGAGGTGGCCCAGGCGGTGGCCTTCACCCGGCTTGGGGTGCGCACCCCCGTGCCCGAGGGGCAGGACCCGAAGGCTCTTGCCCGCAAGGGCCTTACCCTTGCCGTCTACCTCTCGGGGATGCACCCCAAGAGGCTTTCCCGGGAGCTCCTAGAGGCGGGGCTTCCCGGGGACACCCCGGTGCTCTACGGCCACAGGGTGGGCCAGGCGGGGGAGGAGGTGGGGCTTACGGACCTCAAGGGCCTCGCCCACCTCCCTCCCCGGGACACCACGGTCTACCTGGTGGGGGAGGCCTTGAGGGCGAAGGGGGCAAGAAGCCGGCTTTACGACCCTAGCTTTAAACACCGCTACCGGAGGTGAGGGATGGGCGCGCTCTTTTTGGTGGGCATGGGCCCTGGGAACCTCGGGGGGCTTACCCAGAGGGCCCGGGAGGCCTTGGAAGGGGCGGAGGTGGTCATCGGCTACAGCACCTACATCAAGCTCCTGGAGGAGATGGGGCTCCTTGCGGGCAAGGAGGTGGTCAAGAAGGGGATGACGGAGGAGCTGGACCGGGCGGAGGAGGCTCTGGAGCGGGCCCTTTCCGGCCAGAAGGTGGCCCTGGTCTCCGGGGGGGACCCCGGGGTCTACGGGATGGCGGCCCCCGTCTTGGAGCTCATGGAGGAGCGGGGCCTAAGGCGGGTGGACGGGGGCGTGGGCCTTCCCGGGCGGTTCGCCCTGGAGGGGAAGGAGGTGGTCCTGGAGGTGGTCCCGGGGGTTACGGCGGCCAACGCCGTGGCGAGCCTTCTCGGAAGTCCCCTCGCCCACGACACCTGCCTTCTCAGCCTCTCCGACCTCCTCACCCCCTGGCCCCTCATTGAGAAGCGGCTTCACGCCGCGGGGCAGGGGGACTTCGTGGTGGTCCTCTACAACCCCCAAAGCAAAAGGCGGGACTGGCAGCTTCGGCGAAGCGCCGAGATCCTCCTGGCCTACCGCCCCAAGGAGACCCCGGCCGCCCTGGTGAAGAGCGCCTACCGGAAAAGGCAGGAGATCACCCTCACCACCCTGGAGGGGCTTAGGGAGGCGGAGGCGGGCATGCTCACCACGGTGGTCATCGGCAACAGCCAAAGCCGCTTTTACGAGGGAACCTTCCTCACCCCGAGGGGCTACGCCCTGAAGTACGACCTGGACACCAAGGAAGCCCTCCCCGGGGAAACCCCAGGGCTTTCCCTAAGGAGGCGGGATGCCTGAGCTTGGGCCCTTGCGCCCCGAAAGGGTCGCCGTTTACACCCTGACCCTCCCCGGGCTTGCCGTGGCGGAGAGGATCCACAAGACCCTCCCCGGGAGCGCCCTCTACGCCGCGGCCAAGTACAGGGGCCTCTCGGAGGGGGCGGTCTACTTTGAGGAGCCGATCAAGGAACTCCTCCTCAAGACCTGGCCCCTCCACGACGGCCACGTCTTCGTCATGGCCGCGGGGATCGTCCTCCGGGCCATCGCCCCCCTCCTCCTGGACAAACGGGTGGACCCCGCCGTCTTGGTGGTGGACCTCAAGGGGCGCTACTTCGTCCCCCTCCTCGCCGGGCACCTGGGCGGGGCGAACCCCTTAGCCCGCCACCTCGCCGAGGCCCTAGGGGGTGAGGCCGTCCTCACCACGGGAACGGACAGCCTAAACGCCCCCGCCCCCGACCTCCTGGCGAAGGCCCTGGGGGCCCGGGTCCCCGACTGGAAGCCCCTTAAGGAGGTCTCTGCCCTCCTGGTGGACGGGAGGCCCGTGGGGTTTTACTCGGACTGCGTGGACCTAAGCCCCTTGGGCCGCTACCCCATGGTGCGGGTGCTCGCGGCCCCCCGGGGGGAAGGGGTGGAGGGGATGGTCCTCTTCACCGTGCGCAAGGCCTTCCCCCTCCCCGTCCCCGCCCTCTTCGCCCACCCCCCCGCCCTGGTTCTGGGAATCGGGTGCAACTGGGGGACCCCCCTGGAGGAGATCCGGCGGGAGGTCTTCGCCTTCCTGGAGGAAGGGGGCTTCGCCCGGGAAAGCCTAAGGGTGCTCGCCACCGCGGAGCTCAAGCGGGACGAGCCGGGGCTTTTGGCCTTCGCCGAGGAGATGGGCCTCCCCTTGCGCTTTCACCCCAAGGAGGTCCTGAACGCCCAGAGGGTCCCCAACCCCTCCGAGGCCGTCTTCCGCCACACGGGGCTATGGGGGGTGGCGGAGGCTTCGGTCCTGGCGGAAGGGGCGAGGCTTCTCGTGGAGAAGACGAAGCGGGGGAACCTCACCCTGGCCTTGGGGGTCCTCCCTTTGCAGGTCCCCGAGGAGGCCCTGCCGTGATCCTCCTCGCCGCCCACGGCTCCCCCGACCCCAGGGCCCAGGCCCTGGCCCAGGGGCTCAGGAAGGGGCTGGAAAGGCGGCTTGGGGAGGAGGTGCTTTTGGGCTTCATCGAGTACCAAAGCCCCACCCTCCTGGAAGGCGCCCTGGAGCTGGGCCGGCGGGGGGGCGGGGTGGTCCTCCCCCTCCTCCTTCTCGGGGCGGGGCACCTGAAGGCGGACCTCCCCCTGGCCCTGGAGGCGGCCAGGGCCCGCTATCCGGAGGCCCGCTTCCTCCTGGCGAGGCCCTTAGGCCCTCACCCCGCCCTGGTGGCCCTTTGGGCGGAGCGGCTTAAGCGCAAGGGGGCCACTTCCGCGGACGGGGCGGTCCTGGTCCTGAGGGGCGGCACCGACCCCGGGGCGAACGCGGAGGGAGCGGCCCTGGCCCGGCTCATAGAGGAAAAAACCGGGGTGCCCACGGTCCCCGCCTACGCCGCCAAGGCGAGGCCCACGCCCAGGGAGGCCCTTCTGCGCCTTGCCGCCTTGAGGCCGAGGAGGGTCTACCTTCTCCCCCACCTCTTCTTCCGGGGGGTGGTGGAGGAGAGGCTTCGGGGCCGGGTGGCGGGGCTGGACCTGGAGGTCCTCCCCCCCCTCATGGGCCATCCTGCCCTCCTCGAGGCCCTCGAGGGCCGCTACCGCGAGGCCCTGGAAGGGGGGTACGCCCCTTGCGACACCTGCCGCTTCCGCTTCCCCGTGGGGCGCTTCGCCCCCAGGCGCGAGGCCCAGATCGCGGGGCTAAGGGCCCTCCGCCACGCCCTCTTCGCCCCGGGCCGCCACCCCCACGGGCCCTTCACCCACCTCCTCCTCTGCACGGGGGAGGCCTGCCGGGAGGCGGGGGCCCATCCCCTTCTGCGGACCCTAGAGGAGGTCCTGAAGGATCTGGGGCCCCTGGTCCAGCTCACTCCCACCCCCTGCTTGGGCCGCTGCGGCAAGGGGCCCGTCCTCATCGCCTACCCCGAGGGGGTGGTCTACGGCGGGATCGCCCCAGAGGACGCGCTTCCCTTGCGGAAGGTCCACCTGGAGGAGGGAGAGGTCTATCGGGAAAAGCTTTTGGAGGTGATCTAGATGGCGTGCCACGAGCTTTCGGCCCTAAGGATTGCGGTTGGGGAACTTTTGGAAAAGGAGGTCCACGACCTCCTCCACGAGCGGGAGGAGCTTGCCCCCGTGCTCGGGGAAAGGCCCGAGCTTGGGCGCCTCGCCGCGGCCAAGACCCTCCCCGCCCTGGAGGCGGCCCTAAAGGAGGCCCTCCTCCACTTGGAGGAAAAGGCGGCTAAAGAGCCCGAGGAGCCCTACTGGCGGGGGCTTCTCCTGGCGGTGGAGGCCGTGGAGGGGCGGCTACGGGCTTTGAGGGCGGAGGCCGAGGCCCTCTACCAGGACCTGGACAGCCTCCACCACCGGCTCCACCGTCTCTTTCCGAGGAGGCGATGAGGGGCAAGGTCTACCTGGTGGGGGCGGGGTTCGGGGGGCCGGAGCACCTCACCCTGAAGGCCCTGAGGGTCCTGCAGGAGGCCCAGGTGGTCCTCCACGACCGCCTGGTCCACCCGGGAATCCTCGCCTTGACCAAGGGGGATCTCCTCCCTGTGGGCAAGGAGGGCTACGGGGCGAAGACCCCCCAGGAGGCCATCACGGCGAGGCTCATCGCCCTGGCCCGGGAGGGGCGGGTGGTGGCCCGGCTCAAGGGGGGGGACCCCATGGTCTTCGGGCGCGGGGGGGAGGAGGCCCTGGCCTTAAGGCGGGCGGGCATCCCCTTTGAGGTGGTTCCCGGGGTGACGAGCGCCGTGGGGGCCCTCTCCGCCCTGGGCCTCCCCCTCACCCACCGGGGGCTCGCCCGGAGCTTCGCCGTGGCCACGGGGCACGCCCCTGGCCTTCCCCTCCCCCGGGCGGACACCCTGGTCCTCCTCATGCCCCTCCACGCCCTGGCGGGGCTCAAGGAAAGGCTTTTGGAGCACTTCCCTCCGGAAACCCCCCTCGCCCTCCTCGCCCGGGTGGGCTGGCCGGGGGAGGCGGTGCGGCTTGGCCGGGTGGAAGACCTCCCGGGCCTAGGGGAAGGGCTTCCCTCCCCGGCCCTTCTGGTGGTGGGGGAGGTGGTGGGGCTTTATGGCGAGCTCTTGGGCCTTTAGCGAGGCGGAAAGGGAGGCCGTCTACCGCGCCCTCCTCACCCGGCGGGACATCCGCCATTTTCGGCCGGACCCCATTCCGGAGGAGGCCCTGGAAAGGCTCTACCGGGCTTTCCACGCCGCCCCCAGCGTGGGCCTCACCCAGCCCTGGGCCCTCGTGGAGATCCGGGAAAGGGCGACCAAGGAGAAGGTCTTCGCTTCCCACCAGAGGGCCCGGGCCAGGGAAAGGGGGCTCTTCGGGGAAAAGGAGCGGCGGGTCTACGACCGCCTGCGCCTCGAGGGCCTCCTCGAGGCCCCCCTTCACCTAGCGGTCTTCCAGAGGCCCGTCCCGGAAAGCCTCGGCCACCACACCATGCCCGAGACCCTCGCCTACTCCGTGGTCCTGGCCATGGGCAACCTCTGGATCGCCGCCCGGGCCGAGGGGATCGGGGTGGGGTGGGTGAGCATCCTGGACCCGGGAGAGGTGGAGAGGCTTTTGGGGGCTCCGCCGGGTTATCGGCTCTTGGCCTACCTCTGCCTGGGCTACCCCCGGGCCTGGCCGGAGGAGCCCCTTTTGCGGCGGGCGGGCTGGCGGCGGGGAGGGCCCCTTCCCCGCTATTCTGAGCGCTTCCCGTGAGCCTCCTCCTCGCCCTCCTCCTGGACGCCCTCTTCGGGGAGCCCCCCTCGAGGTTCCACCCCGTGGTCTGGATGGGGCGGTACCTCGCCTGGGCCTGGAGGAGGGTCCGGGGCTTCCCGTCCGGGGCCTTCTACTGGGCTTTGGGGGCCCTCCTCTTCGCCCTGCCCGCCTTTCTCCTGGACCTCCTCCTGAGGCCCTTGGCCTGGGGGTGGGTGGTCCTGGGCCTCCTCCTCAAGCCCCTCTTCAGCCTGAGGATGCTCCTCGCGGAGGTCCACGGGGTGGAGCGGGCCTTGGCGGAGAGTCTGGAGGCCGGGAGGAGGCGCCTATCCCGGATCGTGAGCCGGAAGACGGAAGGGCTTTCCCAGGAGGAGGTACGGGAAGCGGCCCTAGAGAGCCTGGCGGAGAACCTCTCGGATAGCCTCCTCGCCCCCCTCCTCTACTACGCCCTCTTCGGCCTTGGGGGGGCCATTCTCTACCGCTACGCTAACACCGCGGACGCCATGTGGGGCTACCCGGAGCACGGGGCGAGGGGCACCTTCGCCGCCCGGGCGGACGACCTCTTGAACCTGCTTCCAGCCCGGCTCACCGGGCTTCTCCTCTGTCCCCCAAGGCTTTGGAGGAGGCTCCTCCGGGAAGCCCGCAAGACCCCTTCCCCGAACGCGGGCTTTCCCATGGCCGCCCTGGCCCTAAGGCTCGGGGTCCGCCTGAGGAAGCGGGAAGCCTACGCCCTCAACCCCGGGGCCCCTTCCCCGAGGGCCCAGGACACGCGGAAGGCCCTCTGGCTCGTGGGAGGCCTGGGCTACGGGGCGGGACTCCTTCTGGCCGCGGCCACGGGGTACGGGTTCGGCCTTCTCCTTCACGGAGTCCCCTAGCGGGGAAGCAGCCTGGGCACCCCCCAGTGGATTGAAGGCCCGTGCCAAAGGGCCTAGCATTGGGGGAGGCCGGGGGCCCGCTTCCGGAACGAAGGGGTCCTGGCCGATAAGGCGGCCCTCGGAGGTGGCGCCCGTGCGGGTGGTGCAACTCCCGGAAAAACCCAACCGCTACGATCTCCTGGCTTTGACCTTCACCCTGGTCCTCCTGGCGCTTTTTCTGGAGGCCTCCCGGGAGACCGCCGCCCCCCTTCCCCCTGCGGGGCTATCCCTGGACCCGCATCACCTTCCCGAGTACGCCCTGCGGACCGCCTTCCGCATGGGGGTGGCCCTCCTCTTGTCCCTCGCCTTTACCCTGGTCTACGCACCCCTGGCGGCCAAGACCCGGGGGGAGCCTTTTTTGGTGTCTCTCCTGGATATCCTCCAATCGGTGCCCATCCTGGGATTTCTGGCCGCCACGGCCGGGGCCTTCGCCGCCTTGTTTCCCGGGAGGGCCCTGGGCTTTGAGCTGGCGGCCATCTTTGCGGTGTTCACCTCCCAGGCCTGGAACATGGCCTTCAGCTTCTACCAGTCCCTGAAGACCCTCCCCAAGGACCTGGAGGAGGTGGCGGCCCTGTACCGCCTCACCCCCTGGCAGAGGTTCTTGCGCTTAGAGCTCCCCTTTGCCCTGCCGGGCCTGGTGTGGAACGGCATGATGTCCATGTCGGGGGGATGGTTCTTCGTGGTGGCCTCGGAGGCCATCGCCGTGGGCAAGACCCAGGTGGAACTCCCCGGCATCGGCTCGTACCTGGCCACGGCCATCGCCCAGAGGGACGGCCAGGCGATCCTCCTGGCCGCGTTCGGCATGCTCCTGGTCATCCTCCTCTACGACCAGCTCCTCTTCCGCCCTCTGGTGGCCTGGAGCCAACGCTTCAAGTACGAGGAGCGCCCGGGCCCCGAGCCCCCCAAGAGCTGGGTCCTGCACATTCTGAGCCGGAGCCAGGTCTTCCGCCGGGCCACGGGTACCCTCTTCACCCTGGCCCTCGAGGCCCTCCTCGCCGGCGAGCGCCGCCTCCCCCCTAAGCCCCTCGTCCTCCCCCTCTGGCCCCTGGCCTTTCCCCTGCTCCTCCTGGGCGGGGCGGGGGCCTGGGCCCTCTGGCAACAGGTGCAACCCCTGGGCCTGGGGGAGGTGGCCAAGGTCTTCCTCCTGGGTTTCTTCACCCTTCTCCGCGTGCTGGGCGTGCTGGCCCTGGCCGCCGTGGTCTGGGTACCGGTGGGCATCCTCCTCGGCTTAAGGCCCGGCCTCGCCCAAAGGGTGCAGGCCCTTCTGCAGGTCCTGGCCGCCTTCCCCGCCAACCTCCTCTACCCCCCCCTGGCCTATGGGCTCCTCCACCACCACCTCTCCCTGGAGGTTTCCTCCGCCTTCCTCATGGCCCTGGGTACCCAGTGGTACATCCTCTTCAACGCGGTGGCGGGCAGCATGGCCTTGCCCGAGGACCTGAAGGAGGCCGCGAGGAGCCTGGGGCTCCGGGGATTTCCCCTGTGGCGAAGGCTCCTCCTTCCCGGGACCTTTCCCTACCTGGTGACCGGCCTCCTCACCGCCAGCGGGGGCACCTGGAATGCGGCCATCGTGGCCGAGGTGGTGCAGTGGGGAGGCACCACCTGGCAGGCCACGGGCCTGGGGAGCTACATCGCCCGCTGGACTCTGGAGGAGGGCCAGGGCCCCCACCTCCTCCTGGGGATATCGGTCATGAGCCTGTACGTCTTGGCCCTGAACCGCCTCCTGTGGCGCAGGCTCTACCGCCTGGCCGAGGAGCGGTTCCGGCTGTAGGGAGGAAGGGGATGCTGCTGGTGGCTAAGGGCGTGGCCAAGAGCTTCCAAGCCTACCCGGTGTTGCGCGGGGTGGACCTGGCCCTCAAGGAAGGGGAGATCGTGGCCCTGCTGGGACGCTCGGGGGGCGGGAAGAGCACCCTCTTGCGCATCCTGGCGGGCCTGGTCCCACCGGATGCGGGGGAGGTGCGCTTCAAGGGGAAGCGGGTGGAGGGGCCGGTGGACGGGATGGCCATGGTCTTCCAAACCTTCGCCCTCTTCCCCTGGCTCACCGTGCTGGAGAACGTGGCCCTGGGCCTCGAGGCCCGCGGGGTGCGGCGGGAGGTGCGCCTAAGCCGGGCCCGGGAGGCCATCGCCCTCATCGGGCTCAGGGGGTTTGAGGAGGCCCTCCCCAAGGAGCTCTCCGGGGGCATGCGGCAGCGGGTGGGGTTTGCCCGGGCCCTGGTGGTGGAACCCGAGCTCCTCTTGCTGGACGAGGCCTTTTCCGCCCTGGACCCCCTCACCGCCGAGGGGCTCCGGGGGGACTTCCTGGACCTCTGGCTGGCGGGCCACCTCTCCACCCGGGCGGTCCTCATGGTGACCCACAACATCGAGGAGGCCGTGGCCATGGCGGACCGGACCCTCATCCTCCAGGGAAGCCCCGCCCGCATCGGACAGGAAATCCCCATCCCCCTGGCCCATCCCCGGGACCCCGGCGACCCCCGGTTCCGCGCCCTGGTGGACCAGGTCTACGAGGCCCTGACCCTTAAGGAGGCGGTGGAGCGCCGCCTGGAAGAGGAGATCCTGCGTCTGCCCGACGCCCGGGTGGGGGCCCTCGTCAGCCTGGCCGAGGCCATCGCCAGGCTGGGGGGACGGACGGACCTGCCGGTCCTGGCCGAGGCGGAGGGCCTGGAGGTGGACGACCTCTTCCCCCTCCTGGAGGCCTTGGAGCTCCTGGGCTTCGCCCGGGTGGAGCGGGGCGACGTGGAGCTCACCCCCGCGGGCCAGGCCTGGACCGAGGCGGACCCTGGGGAGCGCAAGGTGATGTTCGCCGAGCACCTCCTGCGCCAGGTTCCCCTCATGGCCCGGCTGCACCACCTCCTCCTGGAGCGGCGGAGGCTCCCGGAAGAGCGGGTCCTGGCCTGGCTTAAGGACCACCTGCCGGAGCCCGAGGCCAGGAGGGTCCTGGCGGTGATCCTGGAGTGGGGCCGATACGCGGGCCTGCTCGCCTACGACGAGCGGGGCCGGATCCTCTCCCCCTCGAGGCCCTAGCCGGCCACCCCTTGCCCCCGGGATCGGGTGTATATTCTCCTATCGTGGCGCCGCAAGCCCTGGCCCTCGCCCTATGAAGCCCCCAAGCCATCCCGAGGAAGGACGCTACGCCTGGTGGCAGGTCCTCTGCCTGACGGGGGTGGACCTCTTCTCCTCCTTGGGCTATCAGCCGGGCATCGCCCTCCTGGCGGCGGGAATCCTTTCCCCCTTGGCCAACCTGGCCCTGGTCCTCTTCGCCTTCCTGGCCGTCTACCCCGTCTACCGCCGGGTGGCGGAGGAAAGCCCCCACGGGGAAGGCTCCATCGGCCTCCTCACCCGCCTGCTCCCCGGCTGGCGGGGCAAGCTCTTGGTGCTGGTGGTCCTGGGCTTCATGGCCACGGACTTCGTGATCACCATCACCCTGTCCGCCGCCGACGCCGCCGTTCACCTTCTCGGCAACCCGCTGGTCCCCGGCTGGCTCCAGGGGCACCAGGTGGGCCTCACCCTGTTCCTCATCGGGCTTTTGGGCTTCGTCTTTTATCTCGGTTTCCGCGAGGCCATCGGCCTGGCGGTGCCCATCACCCTGGGCTACCTCGGCCTCAACGCGGGGGTCCTCCTCGCCTCCTTGCCCCACGTGCGCCCGGAGCACCTCCAGGGCTGGTGGGAAAAGGTGGCCTCCAGCCAGCCCAACCCCGTGGGCCTGGTCCTCGCCGTCCTCCTGGCCTTTCCCAAGCTGGCCCTGGGGCTTTCCGGCTACGAGACGGGGGTGGCGGTGATGCCCTTGATCCGGGGCCGGCCTGGGGATACGCCGGAGCGGCCCCTGGGCCGCATCCGGGGTACCCGCCGCCTCCTCCTCGCCGCGGCCCTGATCATGGGGGCCTTCCTGTTGGGCGCCGGGTTCGCCACCACCCTCCTCATCCCCGCGGAGATTTGGCGGAGCGAGGAGGTCTCCGGCCGGGCCATCAGCTACCTGGCCCACCGCTACCTGGGCGAGGCCTTCGGGAGCGTTTACGACCTCTTTTCCATCGTCATCCTCTGGTTCGCGGGGGCCAGCGCCATGGCCGGCCTCCTCACCATCGTCCCCAGGTACCTTCCCCGCTTCGGCATGGCCCCCGAGTGGGCAAGAAAGCAGAGGCCCATGGTCCTCTTCCTCACCGGGGTCGCCTTCGCCCTCACCCTGGCCTTCCGCGCCCGGGTGGAGGCCCAGGCCGCGGCCTACGCCACGGGCGTCCTGGTGGTCATGACCTCCGCCGCCCTGGCGGCAGCGCTCCTGGCCGAGCGGGAAAGGCGGCCCGAAGCCGCCTACTACCGCCTTCTTCTTCCCGTCTTCGGCTACGTGCTCGTGGCCAACGTGCTGGAGCGTCCGGATGGGGTGAAGATCGCCTCCTTCTTCATCGCCGCCACGCTCTTCTTCTCCCTTCTTTCCCGCGCCCTGCGCTCCTTTGAGCTTCGGGTGGAGGGGTTCCAGCTGGATGAGATGGCCGAGCGCTTTGTGGAAGAGCTCAAGGACCAGGAGGCGCCCATCCGCCTGGTGGCCCACCGCCCGGAGCGGGGAGGGCTTGCCGTGTACTGGGAGAAGGAGGCCCGCATCCGCGAGGCCACCCACATCCCCCCTAAAGACCCCGTCCACTTCGTGGAGGTCTTCGTGCAGGACCCCTCGGAGTTCTCCGCCATAGCCCGGGTCTGGGGCGTGGACCACCCCCACGCCCGGGTCTTTCGCATCCTGGGAGCCGCCACCCCCAATACCCTGGCCGCCTTCCTCCTGTACCTGAGAAACCGCACTGGACGGCGGCCCCACATCTACTTCGAGTGGTCGGAGGAGGGGCCCCTGCAGTCGGCCCTGGACTTCCTCCTCTCCGGGGAGGGGGACGTCCCCACCCTCACCCACGAGATCCTGCGACGGACGGAGCCCGACCGGAGCAAGCGGCCCTTCGTCCACGTGGGGGGCTAGCGCCGCCAGTGTTGCAGGATCCCCGCCCCCAGAATGGTCATGGGTACCGCCAGGAAGATGCCCAAGAAGCCGAAGAGCTTGCCGAAGGCGAAGATGGCCAAAAGAACCAGGGCGGGGTGGAAGCCCACGGTACGGCCGTAGATGTAGGGGATGAGGACCTTTCCCTCCAGGAGGGCGATGCCCCCGTACCCCGCCAAGACCAGGAGGGCCACCAGGGGCCCCTGGGCGGAGAGGGCCACCAAGGCCGCCAGGGTGGCGGTGACGATGCCCCCCACAAGGGGGACCACCTCCAGCACCCCCCCCAAGACCCCCAGGGCGAAGGGGCTGGGAACGCCCAGGACGAGAAGCCAACCCCCGAAGAGGAGGGCGAAGGAGAGGGCGATGAGGAACTGGGCCCGGGCCCAGTATCCCATGCGCTGCCAGGTGCCTTCCAGCACCTCTGCCCACCCGCTTCCCGGCAGGTAAGGGGCCACGCGGGCCACCAGGTGGGGCTCGAGGCTGATCATCACCGCCAAGACCAGGGCCAGGGTGAGCTCGGAGGCGGTGGCCGCCATCCGGAGGAGCAGGTCCCCCGCCACCCGGGCCGAGGAGGCCAGGGAGGGGGCCAACCCCGCCACCGATAGCCCCAGGTTGCCCTCCAACCAGTCCAGGACCTGGGGGAGCAGCCCGCTCAGGTGGTGGAACTGGGCCAGGAGGAGGGGGGCCGCCAGGTACAAGCCCAGGCCCACGGTGCCGAAGACCAAGAGGTAGGCCACGAGGACCGCCGAGGGGTGGGGCAAGCGCCGCCGGAAGAGGCCCACCAAGGGATCCAAGGCGGCCGCCAGGGTGAAGGCCAAGAAGACCCAGAGGAGCAAGGCGTAGAGGCGGCCCAAGGCCCAAAGCCCAAGCAGGAAGAGCGCCAGACTGAGAAAGAAGCGGCCCGCAGGTGGCATACACACCGTCCCCAGACCATCCTAGAGGATGGGCCCGCGGAAGGCGCCGCCTTGCCCCAGGTGGTATAGCATGCTTCCATGCGCCTCATCGGCGTGGCCACCCAGTACCGCCAAAACCAGGGCCTCATGCCCGGGAGGTTCTGGGGCCTCCTGGCCTTCTACCTGGAGGCCCTGGCCTCCCAGGGCCTGGCCCACGTGCTCCTGCCCCCGCAAGACCCCGAGGCCCTGGAGCGGATCCTGCCCCACCTGGACGGGCTGCTTTTGCCGGGGGGTGGGGACGTGGATCCCGCCCTCTACGGGGAAGACCCCCACCCCCGCCTGGGGGAGGTGAGTCCGGAGCGGGACGCCCACGAGCTCTTTCTGGCCCGCTATGCCGCGGAGAAGGGCCTGCCCACCCTGGGCATCTGCCGCGGCATCCAGGTGATGAACGTGGCCCTGGGCGGCACCCTCTACCAGGACCTCGAGGCCCAGGGCTTCACCCAGGTGGCCCATGGCCAGAAGACCCCACCCCCTCACCTGGCCCACGGGGTGCGGCTCCTGGGGGATAGCCCCCTCTCCCGGCTCTTCCCCCAAGAGGTCCTCCCGGTGAACTCCTACCACCACCAGGGCCTCAAGGTCCTGGGCCGGGGGCTAAAGCCCCTGGCCGTGGCCCCGGACGGCCTGGTGGAGGCGGTGGCCCTGGAAGGGCACCCCCTGTTTTTGGGCGTGCAGTGGCACCCCGAACTCTTGCCGGAGCACTGGCCCCTCTTCGGCCTCCTCCGGGGGTAGGCCAGGGGCGTTTACGCTTTGTTTACGCGCGAGGGGTAGCCTGGCCCCGGAGGTGAAGCATGGGTAAGCGACTCGCGCTGTTCTGGGGCGGGCTCCTTCTCCTGGCCGCCTGCCAGATGGCCCCCCAGGCGGGCCAGGACTTTCAGGCGGTGGGCGTCCTGGGCGGGACGGCGGCAAAGCCCACCCTGCTGGGGAAGGCGTTGGACACCACAAGCGCCACCCTGACCAAGGAGGGCGAGGCGTTCGCGGGGAACCTGCTTCCCGGCATGGTGGTGCGGGTGGAGGGAAAGGACCTGGGCCCCCGCGTCCAGGTGCAAAGCCTCGAGGTCCGGGTGGAGCTTAAGGGTCCCATCGCCGCCCTGGACCCAGGGGCTGGCACCCTCCAGGTCCTGGGCCATACGGTCCAGACGGACGCCAACACCCGCATCTACGAGAAGGCGGGGGACTCGTACCGCACCCTGGGCTTCTCCGACCTGGCGGTGGGCGACCTGGTGGAGGTTCACGGCACGGCGGACGGGACGCGCGTCCTGGCCACCTACATAGAGCGCTACCGCGCCGCCACCCCTGAGGTGGAGCTGGAAGGCCGGGCCACCCTTCTGGACACGGAGGCCAAGACCTTCCTCCTCGGGGGCTACACCGTGGACTACGCCCAAGCCCAGGTGACGGGAACCCCTAAGGAAGGGGCCTGGGTAGAGGTGAAGGGCACCCTCTCCGGCACCACCATCCTGGCCAGGAAGGTGGCCTTCAAGACCCCGGGCCAGAGCGAGCACGGGGCCTCGAGGCGCCTGGAGCTGGAAGGACCCCTCCAGGCCCTGGACCAAGGGGCCAAGACCTTCCTGCTTCTCGGCTACACCGTGGACTACGCCGAGGCCACGGTGGTGGGAACCCTGACGGAAGGGGCTTACGTGGAGGCCAAAGGCCAGCTGGACGCCGGGGACCCCACCCTCCTCCACGCCCAGCTGGTGAAGGTGAAGTACCCCAGGACCCGCCCGCCCAAGGCCGAGGCCGAGGGGGAGATCACCGCCATCAACGTGGAGGCCCAGACCTTCGCCCTCGGCGCCCTGGGCTTTTTCGCGGACGCCAACACCCTGCTCAAGCGGGACGACCCGGACGGCCCCCTCGCCTTCAGCGAGCTGAAGGTGGGGGATTATGTGGAGGTGGCCTACGACCCCGGCGCCACGGACGCGGAGGGGCGCTACTACGCCATCAAGGTAGAGCTAAAGGAACGTTAGGCCGCCCTAGCGCCCCCTGGGGTCAAGCACGTCCCTAAGCCCGTCCCCCAGGAGGTTGAAGGCCAGCACCGTGATAAGGATGCCCACCGCAGGGGCCGAGGCCGCCCAAGGGGCCTCGGCCATGTAGTTGCGGGTTTCCGCCACCATGGCCCCCCACTCCGGGGTGGGGGGCTGGGCCCCGAAGCCGATGAAGGAGAGCCCCGCCGCGGTGAGGATGGCCGCCCCCACCTCGTAGCTGGCCTGGACCAGAACGGGGGTGAGGGCGTTCGGCAAAAGGTGCCGGAGGAGGATCCTCCCCTCCCCCACCCCCAAGGCCCGGGCCGCCTCCACGAACTCCCGCTCCCTCAGGGCCAGCACCTGGGCCCGCACCAGCCGGGCGTAGATGGGCCAGGTGACCAGGGCCACCGCCAAGATGGTGTTGGTCAGGTTGGGACCCAAGGCGGCGGCGATGGCCATGGCCAAGATGAGGGAGGGGAAAGCGAAGAAGACGTCGGTGAGGCGCATGAGGAGGTTGTCCCACCTTCCGCCAAGCCCGCCCGCCAAAAGGCCCACCGCCGTGCCCAGGAGGCCCGCCAAGAGGACCACGCCGAAGCCTACCCCAAGGCTGATCCTGGCCCCGTGCACCACCCGGGCCCAGACATCCCGGCCGAGTTGGTCGGTGCCCAGGGGGTGCCCGGGCCCCGGAGGCCTCAGCCGCTGGGAAAGGTCTTGCTCCAGGGGGTCCCCCGCCACGGCCGGGCCCCACAGGGCCAGAAGGAGGAGCAGGCCGAGGAGGCCAAGGCCCAAGACCGCCCCGGGGTTGCGAAAGAAGCGGCGCAGGAGCTTACGCATACCGGATCCTCGGATCCAAGAGGGCGTAAAGCAGGTCCACCACCAGGTTCAGGAGGGAGTAGACCACCCCCACCAGGAGGGTAACCCCCATGACCGCGGGGAAGTCCAGGCTGGTGGCGGACTGGGTCACGTAGCGGCCGAGGCCGGGCCAGGAGAAGATGGTCTCCGTAAGCACCGCCCCCGAGAGCAACCCCCCCATAAGGCTCCCCAAGAGGGTGAGGACAGGAAGGGCCGCGTTCTTCAGGGCGTGGCGCAGGATCACCTGGCCCTCGGAGAGGCCCTTGGCCCAGGCGGTGCGCACGTAGTCCTGGGACAGGACCTCCAGCATGGCCGCCCGCACCATGCGGGCCAGAAGGGCCGCGGAGGCCGAGCCCAGCACAAAGGCGGGAAGGAGAAGGTGGGAGAGGGCATCCTGAAAGGCGCCACAGTCCCCGGCCAGGAGGGCATCCAGGGTGGTGAGGCCCGTAACGGGGGGTGGGGGGATGAGGTAGGGGTCCAACCGCCCGGGGCCGGGCAGAAGCCCGAGCCTGCGGTGGAACAGGTCCAGGAGCAGGATGGCCAGGAAGAAGACGGGGGTGGAGCCCAAGAGGAGGGCCATCAGGCGGACCAGGAGGTCGGGCAAGCGGTTCTGCCGGAGGGCCGCCCAGACCCCGGCAGGGAGGCCCAGAAGGACCGCCACCACAAAGGCGGCCAGGGCCAGTTCCAAGGTGGCCGGGAAGAACTCCTTGAGGTCCTCGGCCACGGGCCTCCCGGTGCGCAGGGAACGCCCCAGGTCCAGCTGCAAAAGCCGCCCCAAGTAGAGGGCGTACTGGACGAGGACGGGCTTGTCCAGGCCATAGCGCTCCCGGAACTCCCGGATCTGCTCCTCCCGGGCGTTTTCTCCCAGGGCCGCCGCCGCCGGGTCAATGGGGATGACCTGGGCGATGAGGAAGGTGATGAAGGTGATGCCCACCCCCACGAAGAGCACCATGAAGAGCCTTCTCAGGATATAGGCGCCCATAGAAAAGGCCCGCCGCCTCCGGCCACGGGCCTCACTATACCCCAAGGGGCTAGGGCTGCTTGCTCACCTGCCAAAGGGGTACCGACATCATGGGGTTCTTCAGGAAGCCCTCCACCTTAGCCGAGAGGCCGATGGGGAGGGCGGGCTGGTAGAGGACCACGTAGGGGCCCTCCCGGAGAACCTTTTCCGTGAGCACCTTGTAGAGGGCCTTGCGCTTCTCGGGGTCGGCCTCGAGGGCCGCCTGCCGGGCCAGCTTGGCGGCCACCTCATCGTTGTAGCTGTTGCGCCAGGCCAAGGAGCGGGCGGCGTAGTCCGCCCAGGGGGTGGCGTTGCCGTCGGGGTCGGGGAAGTCGGGGCTCCAGCCCGCCAGGACCATCTGGTGGTTCTGGGCCCGGTAGATGTTGAGCACCTCGGCGTTGGCGATGGCCCGGATCCTGGCCCTAAGCCCCGCCTTGGCCATGTCAGCCTGGAGCTTGGCGGCCACGTCGGGGCAGGGCACCCCCCCACCGCAGATGCCGGTGCTGGTGAGGAGCTCGAACTCCAGGCCCTGGGGGTACCCCGCCTCCGCCAGAAGCCTCTTGGCCCGGGCGGGATCGTACCGGTAGGGGGTGATGGGGTTGTGGCCCAGCAAGCCCTTGGGGATGAAGGTCTGGATCTTCACCGCGTTCCCCTGGAGAAGCCCCTGGATGAGCTCGTCCTGGTTCACCGCATACCGCACCGCCTCCCGGACCTTGGGATGGGCGAAGGGGCTCCCCTGCTTCAGGCTCATACCCAGGTACTGGAGGCGCAGGGTCTCCGCCCGCACCACCTTGAAACGCGGGTTGTTGGCGATGGCCTTCAGGCCCTCGGGGGTAAGCCCCTCGGCCACGTCAATCTCCCCGGATTCCAGGGCCGTGCGGAGCACCGCGGGCTCCTGGATGTAGCGCAGCACCACCCGGGGGATCTTGGGCTTCACCCGGGCGTGGGGGTTGGCCTCGAGGATCACCTGGTTGCCCCGGTCCCAACGCACCAGGCGGTAGGGGCCAGACCCCGCGGAGTTGTTGGTGAGGAAATCCTTGCCGAAGTCTCCCCCCTTGGCGTTCTTCTGGACCTCCTCCGAGTCCACGATGCCCCCGATGGTGAAGGTGAGGATGGAGAGGAAGGACTGGGGCGAGGCCGTCTTGGGGATGCGCACCTCCACCGTGTAGGGGTCCAGGGCCTTGGTGGCCCCGGGCTTGAGCTGGGCGATCTCGGTGAAGAGGAAGGACCCGGGGCCCTTTAGGGCCAGGGCCCGCTCAAAGCTGAAGACCACGTCCTTGGCCGTCACCTCCCGCCCGGTGGAGAACTTGCTTCCCCGGCGCAGCTTAAAGGTGAGGATCCAGTCGGCGGCCCCCCTCTCCACCTTCCAGCTCTCCGCCAAGCCCGGGCGCAAGGTGGCGAGGTCGTTGCCCTCAAAGCGCACCAGGGTCTCGTAGAGGTTGTCCGCGATCATCACCCCGCTGAACTCGTAGACCACCTGCGGGTCCAGGGTGATGAGGTCCGTCCAATCCCCCCCATAGACCAGGACCTGCGTCCGGTCCTGGGCCCAAGCCAAACCCAAGAAGGCCAACACCCACAAGAGCCACCGCTTCATAAGCTTCCCCCTTTCCGCTCCAGCCTACGGGACCTCCCCGGCCCCGGTCAACACCGTCCTCCCGGCCAACGGTCCCAGCAGGGCCTTAGAGGGGCGGCGTAAACCGCCCGTCCACCGCGGTCCAGCCCCCGTCCACCAGAAAGAGGGTGCCCGTGACGTAGCTGGAAGCGGGGGAAGCCAGGAAGACCACGGCCATGGCCACCTCCTCCGGCCTGCCCCAGCGCAGGAGGGCAGTCTTCTCCGCGTACGCCCGGTACCATTCCGGCCGCGCCTTGATGGGGGCGGTGAGGGGTGTCTCTATGGGGCCAGGGGCCACGGCGTTGGCCCGCACCCCGTAGGGGCCGAGCTCCGCCGCTAGGGCCCGCATGAGCTGCAGGATGCCCGCCTTGGTGGCCGCGTAGACGCCCTGGCCCGGCTCCACCACCAGGGCCCGGATGGAGGCAAAGGCGATGAGACTACCCCCTCTCTGCGCCCGCATCACCCGTCCGCCCGCCCGCAGGAGCCGGAGGGTGCCCTTGAGGTTCAGGTCCACCACCCGGTCCACCTCCTCGTCGCTGTAGTCCAAGAGGGGCTTGCGCACGTTGATGGCCGGGGTGGAAACCAGGGTGTCCAAGCGGCCGTGGGTCCGGTGCACCTCCGCCACCAAGGCCTCCGCCGCCCCTTTCTCCGCGAGGTCCAAGGGGTGGGCCTCCGCCACCCCCCCTTGGGCGCGGATGGCCCGCAACGCCTCCTCCAGGCCCCCCTCGTCCCGGTCGGCCAGCACCACCTTGGCCCCGAAGGCGGCCAGGGCCTCCGCGGAAGCCCTGCCGATCCCCGAGGCCGCCCCCACCACCAAAGCCACCTGTCCCCCGAGCTCTAAGAGCCTCCTGTATTCCATAGGCGATCTCCCCCATTCTAAGCCCTGTGGCCCGGGGCTTGCCCCGCCTGGCCAGAAAGGGGAAGAATGGGCCCAAGGGGGAAGCCTGGGCACGGGGGGCGAGGGGACTTGCCCAAGGCGGCCACTAGGGGGCACCCGAAGGAAAGGGGGCGATGGGGTGAGCCGGGCCCTTTTGGCGGCGGAGGCGGTGGAGGAGAAGGAGGTGGTGGACCTCCTGCAGGCCTTGGTGCGGATTCCAAGCCACTACCCAGGCCCGGGCGAGGAAGGGGTCGTGGCCTTCCTGGAGGCGTACCTAAGGGAGCGGGGCCTTAAGCCCTTCCGCCAGGAGGCGGCCCCGGGAAGGCCCAACCTGGTGGCGGACCTGGGGGAGGGGGAAGGGGGGCTCCTCCTGGAGGGGCACACGGACGTGGTGACCCCGGGGGACGAGGCCCTGTGGCGCTACCCGCCCTATGGGGGCGTGGTGGAAGGGGGGCGGCTTTACGGCCGGGGCGCCTGCGACATGAAGGGGGGGCTCGCCGCCCTGGTGGGAGCCCTCCTCGCCGTGAAACGGGCCTTCGGCCGGCTTCCCCGCCCCCTAAGGCTCGCCGCCCTGGCGGACGAGGAGGGGATGATGCTGGGGGTCAAGGCCTTCGTGAGGGCGGGCCTCGCCCAGGGCTTCCGGGGGGCCTTGGTGGCCGAACCCGAGGAGATGGAGGTCTGCCTCTGGCAGAAGGGGGCCCTCCGCCTCAGGCTTCGCTTCCCCGGGAAGATGGCCCACGGGGCCATGCCCTACGCCGGGGAGAACCCCATCCCCAAGGCGGCCCGTTTCGTGGGGGCGCTCCGGGATCTAGAAGAAAGGCTCCAGGCAACCTTTTCCCACCCTTACCTGGGCCCTCCCTTCCTCACGCCCACTCGCTTCCTGGCCACCGCAGGCGAGGGCCAGCTCAACGTGATCCCCGCCGAGGCGGAGCTGGCCCTGGACGTGCGCACCACCCCGGGGATGGACCACGCGGGCCTCGTGGCGGAGGTCGCCGCCCTCGCCGGGGTCAGGGCGGAGGTCCTGGAGGACCGCCCCCCCGTGGCCACCCCCAAGGAGGATCCCCTGGTCCAGGCGGCGGAGGAGGCCCTGAGGCTCCTGGGCCAACCCGTGCGGCACGGCGGGGTACCGGGAGCCACGGACGGCACCTTCCTAAGGGCCTGGGCCGGGCTTCCCGTGGTGGTGATGGGCCCCGGCCGGAAGACCCTCCCCCACCAGGCGGACGAGTGGGTGGACCTGGGAGAGGTGGTCTTGGCGGCCCGGGTCTACGCCGCCCTGGCGGCGCTGTACCTGGCGTGAGGGCTTGGCCCCCCCGCCGGTTTACTATGGAGAAATAAGGAGGTTTCCCATGGGCAAGCGGTTGGTCCTGACGCTCCTTGTGGCCCTGAGCCTCACCCCTGGCCTGGCCCAGACCCGGGGCGGGGAGCTTAGGGTGGCCATCCTGGCCGAGCCCCCGGTCCTTGACCCCACGGCCTCCACCAGCCAGGAGATCCCGCGAATGCTTTACGACAACGTCCTCCAGGGGCTGGTGAAGTTCAACGAGAAGGGGGAGATCGTCCCCGCCTTGGCGGAGCGCTGGCAGGGAAGCCCCTCCAGCCTCACCTGGACCTTCTACCTGCGCCGGGGGGTGCGCTTCCACAACGGTAGCCCCTTCACCGCCGAGGACGTAGTCTTCAAGTTCAACCGCGCCCGCGACCCCAGGTCCGGCCACACCCACCCCGAGTACTACCGGGACATCCAGAGCGTGGAGGCCAAGGACCCCTACACCGTGGTCTTCCGCCTGCGCCAGCCGAACCAGGACTTCCTCTTCAACCTGGCCCGGCCCGACTCGGTGATCGGGCCCAAGGGGCGGGTAGAGGAGCAGAAAACCCACCCCATCGGCACCGGGCCCTTCCGCTTCGTGGCCTGGGAGAGGGGCGTGGGGGTGAGGCTGGAGCGGTTTGACGGCTACTACGAGCCCGGCCTCCCCTACCTGGACCGGGTCTTCTTCCGCTTCCTCCCCGACCAAAACGCCCAGCTCGCCGCCCTGCGGGCCGGGGACATCCAGGTGATCGGCCTAGGGGTGAGTCCGGAAAACGCCCTGGTGCTCCAGAGGGACCCAGGCTTCAAGGTGGTCACGGGCTTCACCACCACCGAGATCACCGTGGGCATGAACAACAGCCGCCCCCCCTTCAACGACCTCCGGGTGCGCCGGGCCATCCAGCACGCGGTGGACAAAAAGGCCCTGGTGGAGGGGGTGATGCTGGGCTACGGCACCCCCATCGGCAGCCACCGCTCCCCCGGGGAAAGCTGCTACGTGGACCTCTCGGGCCTCTACCCCTACGACCCCAACCGGGCCCGGGCCCTATTGCAAGAAGCGGGGTATGGGCCCGGCAACCCCTTGCGCTTCACCTTCACCCTGGCCGCCCCTTACCCTTACGAGAGGCGGCTCGGGGAGGCCATCGCCGCCCAGCTCTCCCAGATCGGCGTCCAGGCCCGGCTGGAGGTGGTGGAGTGGGCCACCTGGCTCTCCCGGGTCTTTAGGGGGGCGGACTACCAGATGACCATCATCGGCCACTCCGAACCCCACGACATCGGCATCTACGCCAACCCGGGCTACTACTTCCGCTACGACTCCCCCAGGTTCCGGGAGCTCTACACCCAATACCTGCGCACCCCAGACCCGAAGAAGGCCTGCGAGATCATGAAGGAGATGCAGCGCCTCCTGGCCCAGGACGCGGTGAACCTCTGGGTGATGAACGCCCCCTACCTCGCCGCCATGCGGAAGGAGGTGATGGGCTGGTGGCAGAACCAGCCCACCCCGAGCCTCAACGTGACCCGGGTCTACTTGGGCCGTTAGATGCGAGGCTTCCTCCTAAGGCGGCTCCTCCTGGCCCTCCTCACCCTATGGCTCGCCTCCAGCCTGGTCTTCGCCTTCCTCCTCTTCCTTCCTGGGGATCCGGTGCAGGCCATCCTGGGCCTCGAGGCCTCCCCCGAGGCCCGCTCGGCCCTGGAACGCTCCCTGGGCCTGGACAAGCCCCCCCTGGAGCGCTACGGGCACTGGCTCTCGGGGGCCTTGCGCCTGGACCTGGGGGAGTCCATCCGCTACGGGAAGCCCGTGGCCGACCTGGTGGGGGAAAGGCTCCCCCTCACCTTAGCCCTGGTCCTCCTGGGGCTCGGGGGGGCGCTCCTCTTCGCCTTGCCCCTGGCCCTTTGGGCGGTGCGCTCCGCCCCGGTGGACCTCGCCCTAAGCGGCCTCATGGCCTTCTTGCAGTCGGTGCCCACCTTTTTCCTGGGGGTGGTCCTCCTCTACGCCCTGGCGGTGCATCTTCCCCTCCTCCCGGCCAGCGGCTTCCCCGGGTTTAAGGAGCCCCTGGAGGCCCTCCGCCACCTCCTCCTCCCCGCCCTGACCCTGGCCCTCTCCCGGGCGGCCATCCTCTTCCGCATGGCCCGGGGGAGCCTCCTGGAGGTCATGAGCCAGGACTACATCCGCACCGCCCGGGCCAAGGGGGTGCCGGAGGGGTGGGTTCTCCTCAAGCACGCCCTGAGGCCCGCAAGCCTTCCTTTGGTCACCGTCTTGGGCCTCGAGGGCGGGTTTCTTCTCACGGGGGCGGTGGTGGTGGAGGCGGTCTTCGCCCTGCCCGGGCTCGGGAGCCTGGCCCTCACCGCCCTGGAGGCCCGCGACTACCCCCTGCTCCAGGGCCTGGTCCTGGTCATGGCGGCCCTCATCGTCCTCTTCAACCTGGCGGTGGACCTCCTCTACGGCTTCTTGGACCCGAGGGTAGAGTATGCGTAGCCCGAGCCTCCGCGTGGGAGCCTTCCTGGCGGGCCTCTTTCTGGCCATGGCCCTCCTCGCCCTCGTCTACCCCGTGGACCCCAACGCCCCGGACTTCCTCCACCGCCTAAGCCCCCCCTCCCCCGCCCATCCCCTGGGGACCGACCCTTTGGGCCGGGACCTCCTCGCCCGGGTGCTCCACGGGGCGAAAAACGCCCTCCTGGTGGGGAGCCTCGCCGTAGGGGTCGGCTTTTCCCTGGGGGTAGCCCTGGGCCTTTTGGCCGGGTACCTGGGGGGGCTTTGGGACGGGGCCTTAAGCCTTTTCATGGAAACTCTCTACGCCCTTCCCGGGCTCCTCCTCGCCCTCCTCTTCGCCGCCCTCATGGGCCCCGGGGCGGTGAGCAGCATGCTGGCCGTGGGGCTCTCCCTGGTCCCCGCCTTCTTCCGGGTGGCCCGGGCCGGGGCCATGGGCCTGAAGGGGGCCCCCTTCGTGGAGGCGGCCCTGGCCCTCGGGGCTTCCCCTTCCCGGGTGGTCCTCCGCCACCTCCTCCCCAACCTCCTGGGCCCCCTCTTGGTCCAGGCGAGCCTGGCCTTTGCCGCCGCCCTCCTGGCCGAGGCCGCCCTCTCCTACCTGGGCCTGGGAACCCAGCCGCCAGAGCCCAGCCTCGGACGGATGCTCCGGGAGGCGCAGAGCTTCCTCCCCCTCTCCCCCTGGCCCGCCCTGGTGCCGGGGCTCGCCCTCTCCCTGGCGGTCTTGGGCTTCAACCTCCTGGGGGACGGCCTCCGGGACCGCCTGGACCCGCGGCGCTAGGCTTGCAAAGTTATGCGGGGACGTGGTAGCTTGTCCCCGACAAGGAGGTCAACATGTGCGCCCCCCTGGTGATGGAGACCGTGGCCCGTTCCGTTTCCCGCAGGAGCTTTCTGGCCTCGGGCCTCGTGGCCCTGGCCGGGGCCGCCCTCGGCCAAGGCCAGGTACCCGGCAAGGCCTTCAGCCGGGCGGTGGACCTCACCCACGAGCTCGGCCCCGGGATCCCCCTCTTCCCCGGGGCCGAGCCCATGCGGATCACCACCTTGGTCACCGTGCGGCAAAACGGCTACTACGGGAACCGCCTGGACCTCTGGGAGCACTCCGGCACCCACATGGACGCCCCTGCCCACTTCGCGGAAGCCGGCCTCACCGCGGAAAAACTCCCCGTGGCGAGCCTTATCGCCCCCCTGGCGGTGATCCACATCCACGAGAAGGCCGCCAAGGACCCCGATGCCCAGGTGACGGTGGACGACCTCCTGGCCTACGAACGCCAGTATGGCCGCCTGCCCAAGGGGGCCCTGGTGGCCATGCATTCCGGTTGGGAGGCCCGCTGGCAGGATCCCAAGGCCTTTCTGAACCAGGACGCTTCCGGCACCCTTCACTTCCCGGGCTTTTCCCCGGAGGCGGCGGCGTTCCTGGTGCAGGAGCGGGAGATCGTGGGGGTGGGGGTGGACACCCTCTCCCTGGACTTCGGCCCCTCCAAGGACTTCAGGGCCCACGTGACCCTCCTGGGGGCGGGCAAGTACGGCCTGGAGAACCTGGCCAACCTGGCCCAGGTGCCGCCCGCGGGCGCCCTCGTCTTCGTGGGAGGACCCAAGCACAAGGGGGCCTCGGGGGGCCCGGTGCGGGCGGTGGCGGTATGGTGATCTCCTGGCTCCGGGTGCCGGAGGAGGCGGAGCTATCCGAGGAGGTGCAGGCGCTTTTCGCCCAATTCCGAGAAAAGATGGGCTTCGTGCCCAACGTGGCCCGGATCTTGGCCCTGAGCCCCCGCTTTCTCCTCTGGTTCCGCTACTACGACACCCTCATGCGGGGGGAGGGCCTCCTGGCGCGGGAGGAAAAGGAGGCTATGGCCATCGCCATCAGCGGGGAGAACCGCTGCGAGTACTGTACGGCAAGCCACAAGAAGTACCTAAAGGACCTAACCGGGGATGCGGTCCTCCCCGAGGTCCTGGCCGCCAATCCCCGCCGGGCCGAGATGCCCGAGCGGATGAAGGCCCTGGTGGACTTCGCCCTCCAGGTCACCCACCGCCCCCACGAGATGACGGAAAAGGACCTGGAGCCCCTGCGGCGGGTAGGCCTTTCCGACGAGGCCATCCTCGAGGCCGCAGAGGTGGCGGCCATGTTCCACTTCACCAACCGCCTCTTGAACGCCATAGGCGCCAAACCCAACCCCGAGTACTACGCATGAGCCAAGCAAGCTTCCTGGAGTACCGGAACGTGTCCGTGGCCTTCGGGGACTACGTGGCCGTGGAGGGGGTGAACCTTAAGGTGGCGGAGGGTGCCTTCGTGAGCCTGGTGGGGCCCACGGGCTGCGGCAAGAGCACCCTCTTGAACGTGGCCGCAGGCCTCCTCGCCCCAAGCCAGGGGGAGGTGCTTCTGGAGGGGAAGCCCCTCCGGGGCCTCAACCCCGTGGCGGGCTACCTTTTCCAGCAGGACGCCATCCTGCCCTGGAAGACCGCCCTGGACAACGTGGCCCTTCCCCTGGTCTTCCGCGGGACCTCCTGGCCGGAGGCGCGGGCCAGGGCCCAGGCCTGGCTGGAAAAGGTGGGCCTCGGCCGCTTCCCCCGCCACTACCCCCACCAGCTTTCCGGTGGAATGCGCAAGCGGGTGGGCCTGGCCCAGGTGCTCATCGCCGGCCCCAGGCTCCTCCTCATGGACGAGCCCTTCTCCGCCCTGGACGTGCAGACCCGGCAACTCATGGAGAACGAGCTCCTAAGGCTCTGGCAGGAGGACCGGAAGACCGTGGTCTTCGTGACCCATGACCTGGAGGAGGCCATCGCCCTGGCCGACCGGGTGGTGGTGATGTCCGCAGGGCCCCGCTCTAGGCCCATCGGGGACTTCCCCATCCCCCTCCCCAGGCCCCGCGACGTGGCGGAAATCCGGCTTACGGCGGAGTTCTTGCGGCTTCACCGGGAGATCTGGGAGCTCCTCCGGGGGGAGGTGATGCGGGCCCATGCGGGGGCTTAGGCTCAGGGTCTACCAGGTGGGGCTCCTGGTGGCCTTCCTGGTCCTCTGGGAGTGGGCCTCGAGGACGGGCCGCATTGACCCCTTTTTCTTCTCCGTGCCCTCGGACATCTTCCAGAGGGTCTTCCGCTGGTTCGCCACCGGGGAGATCTACCCCCACCTCTACGTGACCACGGTGGAGATGCTCCTGGCCTTCGCCTTCGGCACCCTCTTCGGGGTGGCCTTGGGGCTGTGGCTCGCCCTGGCCCCGGGGGCCGCGGCGGTCCTGGACCCCTACATCAAGGCCCTGAACGCCATCCCGAGGGTGGTCCTCGCCCCCATCTTCACCCTCTGGTTCGGCCTCGGCCTCCTCTCCAAGGTGGCCCTGGGGATCACCCTGGTCTTCTTCGTGGCCTTCTTCAACACCTACCAGGGGGTCAAGGAGGTGAGCCCCGTGGTACTGCAAAACGCCAGGCTTCTGGGCGCGGGGTCCGGCCACCTCCTCCGCCACGTTTACCTCCCCGCGGCGGCGAGCTGGATCTTCAGCTCGCTAAGGACCTCCATCGGCTTCGCCGTCATCGGGGCGGTGGTGGGGGAGTACCTGGGAAGCGCCGCGGGCCTCGGCTACCTCATCGCCCAGGCGGAGGGAGTCTTCGACACCACGGGGGTGTTTGCGGGCATGGTGGTCCTCATGGTCTTCGTGCTGGTCCTAGACGCCCTGGTGGGCCAGGCGGAAAAGCGGCTCCTCGTCTGGCGGCCCAGGGCGGAGGGAGGTGAGGGATGAAACGCGTTTGGGTGTGGCTCCTGGTTCTCCTTCTGGCTTTCGGCTTGGCGCAAAAGCGCGTGGTCCTGGGCGTGGGGGGAAAGACCGCGGTGGTCTACCTGCCCCTCACCGTGGTGGAGCGCCTGGGCTACTTCAAGGATGAGGGCCTGGACGTGGTGATCCAGGACCTCCAGGCGGGGAGCCGGGCCCTGCAGGCCCTGGTGGGGGGAAGCGTGGAGGTGGTCATGGGCTACTACGACCACACCATCCAGATGCAGGCCCAGGGCCGGGACATCGTAGCCTTCGTGGAGGTGGGGCGCTACCCCGCCATCGTGTTGGGGGTGCGCTCGGACCTGGCGGACCAGGTGAGGAGCGTGGCCGACTTAAAGGGGCGCAAGGTGGGCGTCACCGCCCCCGGGAGCTCCACGCACTTCTTCCTGAACTACCTCCTGGTGAAAAGCGGCCTCAAGCCCACGGACGTCTCCGCCATCGGGGTTTCCGTGGGGGCCCAGGCGGTGGCGGCGGTGCAGAACAAGCAGGTGGACGCCATCTCCAACGTGGAGCCCGCCATCACCCTTCTGGAGGAACGGGGCCTGATCAAGGTCTTGGCGGACACCCGCTCCACCAAGGGCACCCGGGAGGTTCTGGGCGGGGAGTACCCGGCGGCGGTCCTCTACACCACAAGGGCCTGGCTGGAGAAAAACCCCGACACGGCCCAGCGCCTGGTGAACGCCATGGTGCGCGGGCTCCGCTGGATGCAGGGAAAGAGCCCCCAGGAGATCGCCGCCGTGTTGCCCGAGGAGTACTTCCTGGGAGACCGGGACCTCTACCTGAAGGTGCTCCGCAACTCCCTGGAGTCCTTCTCCCCCACAGGGCGGTTCAGCGACACCGCGCCCTTAAGGCCCCTCACGGTCCTCTCGGCCTTTGACCCCAAGGTGGCCCAGGCCCGGATAGACCTCAAGCGCACCTACACCAACGAGTTCGTGGACCGGGTGCCCAAGCGTTAAGATGTTACCCGGAGGTGAATGCTTATGCGTAAGCTCTTCCTGGGGTTCCTTTTGCTTTGGGGCGCGGCCCAGGCCCAGACCTGGAACATGGCCACCCCTTATCCCCCGGCCAACTTCCACACGCAGAACATCCTGCAGTTTGCCAAGGAGGTGGAGGAGGCCACGGGGGGCAGGGTCAAGATCACCGTCCACCCCGGGGGTTCCCTCTTCCCCCACCCGCAGATCCTGCCCGCGGTGCGGAACGGGCAGGTGCAGCTAGGGGAGGTTCTCATGTCCTTGCTGGCCAACGAGAACCCCCTCTTCAACCTGGACTCCATCCCCTTCGTGGCCACCAGCTACGAGGAGGCGCGGAGGCTTTACCAGGCCCAGCGGCCCGAGGTGGAGAAGTGGCTGGCCCAGAGGGGCGTGGCCTTCCTCTACGCCGTGCCCTGGCCCCCCCAGGGCCTGTACACCAAGCGGCCGGTGAACACCGCCCAGGACCTCAAGGGCATGCGCTTCCGGGCCTATAACCCCGCAACCGCCCGGCTGGCGGAGCTCCTCGGCATGAACCCGGTCCAGGTGGAGGCCGCGGACATCCCCCAGGCCTTCGCCACGGGCATCGTGGAGGCCATGATCACCTCCCCCGTCACCGGGGTGGACAGCCAGGCCTGGGACTTCGCCCGCCACTTCTACGACCTCAAGGCCTGGATTCCCAAGAACATGGTGGTGGTGGGGCGCCGGGCCTTTGAAAGCCTCTCCCCTCAGGACCGGGAGGCGCTCCTCCAGGCGGCCAGGCGGGCCGAGGAGCGGGGCTGGCGCCTGAGCCAGGAGCAGGAGGAGAGGGCCCTCCAGACCCTCGCGGCCCGGGGCATGCAGGTGGCCAGGCCCTCGGCCGCCCTCATGGCCGACCTCAAGAAGGTGGGCCAGACCATGATCCTGGAGTGGCAGCGGCAGGTGGGGGCCACGGGGGTCCAGGTCTACCGCCGCTACCTCGGGCGATGAGCCTCTGGGAAAAGGCCCTGGGGGTGGCCTTCCGCCTGGCCGAACTCCTCGCCGCCCTCATGGGCCTCTTCATCCTCCTGGTCATCCTGGCCCAGGTGGCGGGGCGGTACCTGGGCTTCGTGGTGCCCTCCGCCCTGGAGATGGCGGGCTTCGCCACCGCCGGGCTCATCTTCCTGGGCCTGGCCCCCACCTTGCGGGCAGGGGGGCACATCCGGGTGGGGCTCCTCCTCAGGCGGCTTCCCCCGGGACCGAGGCGCGTGGCCGAGGCCCTGAGCCTTGGCCTTGGCCTCCTGACCGCCCTTTACGCGGGCCTTCAGGCCTGGCTTAGGGTGGGGGAAACCTACCGCTTCGGCGACCTGGCCCCGGGGCTCCTGCCCCTTCCCCTCTGGCTTCCCCAAAGCTTCCTGGCCCTGGGCCTCACCTTCTTCGCCCTGGCCCTCCTCGAGGCCTTCCTCCGGGCCCTGAAGGGGGTGGCGCCGTGAGCTTCCTGGAGGCGGGCCTCCTCCTGGTCCTCTGCCTCTTCCTGCTCCTCATCCTCGGGGTCTACGTGGGCCTGGCCCTCCTCCTCGTGGGCCTCTTCGGCCTCGCCTTCCTCACCTCCGCCCCTCCGGGGCCCAACCTGGCCACCGCCCTTTGGACCAGCACCTCGGGCTGGAGCCTGGCCGCCCTGCCCCTCTTCGTCTGGATGGGGGAGATCCTCTACCGCTCCCGGCTGGCCCAGGGGCTTTTCCAAGGCTTAAGCCCCCTTCTCTCCCGCCTGCCCGGGGGGCTCCTCCACGTGAACGTGGTGGCCAGCGCCCTTTTTGCCGCGGTCATCGGCTCCTCGGCGGCCACCACCGCCACCGTGGGCCGCTTCACCCTACCCGAACTCCTGCGCCGGGGTTACCCCAAGCCCTTGGCCCTGGGCTCCTTGGCGGGGGCGGGCACCTTGGGCTTCCTCATCCCCCCCAGCGTCATCATGATCGTCTACGGGGTGATGGCCGAGGTCTCCGTGGCCCGGCTCTTCATGGCCGGGGTGGTGCCGGGGGTGGTCCTCACCCTGCTCTTCATGCTCCTCCTGGCCCTCCTTGCCCTGGCCCACCGGGGTGAACTCCCCCAGGAACCCCCTAAGCCCCTCGGGGAAACCCTGAAGAGCCTGCTCGGCGTCTTTCCCGTCCTCTTCCTGATCCTCTTGGTCCTGGGCTCCATCTACCTGGGGGTGGCCACCCCCACGGAGGCGGCGGCCATCGGGGTGGCGGGGGCCCTTCTCCTCGCCGCCCTAAACCGGGAGCTTTCCCCGGATACCTTCCGCCAAAGCCTCCTCGGGGCGGTGCGCACCACCAGCATGATCGGCCTCATCCTGGCGGGGGCCGGGGTGCTCACCTTGGCCATGGGCTTCACCGGCATTCCCAGGGCCCTGGCCGCCTGGGCGGTGGAAGCGGGGATCACCCCCCTGCTCCTCATCCTTTTCCTAACCCTGGTCTACACCGTCCTGGGCTGGTTCTTGGACGGCATCTCCATCGTGGTCCTCACCATCAGCGTCATCCTGCCCGTGGCCAAGGCCATCGGGGTGGACCCCCTCTGGTTCGGGGTGTACCTGGTCATCATGGTGGAGCTGGCCCAGATCACGCCCCCCGTGGGCTTCAACCTCTTCGTCATCCAGTCTCTCACCGGGGAGGACCTCTTCCACATCGCCCGCTACGCCCTGCCCTTCATGGGGGTGCTCCTCCTCATGGTGGCCCTCCTCTTGGCCTTCCCCGGCATGGCCACCTGGCTTCCCCGGACGATGACGGGGGGGTAGGATGAAGGTGGTCCCCGTCCACACCGGTTTTCCGGGCAGAAGCCACCGGGGCTACCTGGGGCTTTCCGGCGCCTACCTGGTGGTGGGCCGCCGCCTCCTGCTCTACGACACCCTGGGCTTTGGGGAGCGGGAAGGGCTCTACGGCCGCCTCGAGGCCTTGGGCTTCTCCCCGTTGGACGTGGCTTCGGTGGTCCTAAGCCACCTCCACTACGACCACGCGGCCAACGCCGATCTCTTCCCTTGGGCCGAGGTCTACGTCCACGAGGCGGAACTCCATCACGCCGAGCGGGTGGCCAAGGACCCCAGGCTGGACCCCGCCTGCCTCGCCCACCTGCCCAAGGTCCTCCCCCGGCTTAGGGCCGTCCCGGGGGGCCTTGTGGAGAAGGGGCTTGCGCTCCTCCACCTCCCCGGCCACACCCCAGGGCTTCTGGGCCTCGCCGTGGAAGGGGTGGGCGCTTTGGTAAGTGATGCCGTGAAGAGCCGCTTTGACCTCGAGGGTCCCCCGGCGCCCCCTTGCTTGGACCCGGAGGCGGCCCTCAAGAGCCGGGAGCGCCTTTGGAGCTTCCCCAGACTCTTTCCGGGCCACGATGTCCCCTTGCGCCGGGAGGGCGGCCGTTTTGTCCCCGAGGGCGAGGCCCGGCTGGAAGTGATCCTGCCCCACGGGACCCAGGTGGCGCTTAAGCTGTGATCAGAAGGGGGGTTGCATGACGGTAGACCTGAACGCGGACGCCGGCGAGTCCTACGGGGCCTTCACCTACGGGCACGACCGGGAGGTCTTCCCCTTGGTGACCTCGGTCAACCTGGCCTGCGGCTTTCACGGGGGAAGCCCAAGCCGCATCCTGGAGGCGGTGCGCCTGGCCAAGGCCCACGGGGTGGCGGTGGGGGCCCACCCCGGCTTCCCCGACCTGGTGGGCTTTGGCCGGCGGGAGATGGCCCTAAGCCCCGAGGAGGTCTATGCGGACGTCCTCTACCAGATCGGGGCCCTCCAGGGCTTTTTGCGAGCGGAGGGCCTGCGGCTCCACCACGTGAAGCCCCACGGGGCCCTCTACCTCAAGGCCTGCCGGGACCGGGAGACGGCAAGGGCCATCGCCCTGGCGGTGAAGGCCTTTGACCCGGGGCTTCCCCTCGTGGTCCTCCCGGGTACGGTGTACGAGGAAGAGGCCCGGAAGGCGGGGCTAAGGGTGGTCCTGGAGGCCTTCCCCGAAAGGGCCTACCTGCGAGACGGCGCGCTCGCTCCCCGCTCCATGCGGGGCTCTTGGATCACCGACCCCGAGGAGGCGGCCCGGAGGGCTTTGCGCATGGTCCTCGAGGGCAAGGTGGAGGCCTTGGACGGGGGCGAGGTGGCGGTGCGGGCCGAGACCCTCTGCATTCACGGGGACAACCCCAAGGCCCCCGAGGTGGCGAGAGCGGTGCGAAGGGCGCTGGAGGAAGCCGGGGTGGAGGTTAGGGCCTTTTAGCGCCACGCCCCCCGCTCTCGGAAATAGCGCACGGCCCCCTCGTGGTAGGGAACTTTACCGCCCCGGGAACGCACCGCGTTCTCCAGGGTGGTATCCCGGGCCGGGGCTACGGCCGAGTGAAGGCTGGGCAAATTTTCAAAAACCGCTCTAACCATGTTGTAAGCGGTATCCTCCGGAAGGCTGGCGGGACACACAAAGACGTTCCAGAAGGTGAGGGTGGGCGTATCGTAGCGGGTATTGTATGTACCCTTTGGGATTATCCCTGTGTCAACCACTCCGGGGAAGCGGCGCATAAGCACCTGGACCGGAGTACTCTCCCGAGGCAGGGGAACGAGGAAAAGCCTCTTTCCCTTGCGAGCCAAACTCGCCGAAAGCTCCAGAATGCTCCCTGTGGGAAGGCCGCCAGACCAGAAAAACGCATCCAGGTTGCCCTCGGAAAGCATCTGAGCGCTCTCCGCCACACGAACTCGCTCCCACTTGGCGAAGTGAACCCGCGGGTCAAAGCCCGGGATGGCCGCGGCCATCAGGGTGCGGGCCTCGTATTCGATGATGCCTCCAGCCACTTCTGTGGACACGCGCTTGCCCTTCAAGTCTTGGAGTACCCGGATTCCCCGGTCCTCCGTGGTTACCACGTGGAAGTAATTGGGATACATAGTGAAGAGGATACGCACAGGAACAGGCTTAGCCTGAAAGCGCTCCTCCCCTTGATAGGCCATAAGAGCAGCATCCGGGAGCACGGTGCCACAGTAATATGTACCCCGAGCCGCATCCGTGCGGTCCCTAAGGAGCATGAGGTTTTCTATAGAACCTCCAGACTGCATGGCCTGAGCCTGAACAACCCCGCTTCTGGTCAGGATCTCCGCCACCGCAGTGCCGTAGTAAAAGTAAACCCCACCCACGCCTCCCGTTCCTATTAACACCTGCGGCTTCTGGGCCCAGGCCAAACCTAAAACGACCGCCACCCAACCCCAGCGTCTCACAAGCCACCTCCGGATACGGTTCGAGCATACACGCCTAAGAGCCAGGGATGCAACTTCCCACCTGGGCTTCCCATAACCCAGAAAGGAGCTGTGGACGCAAAGGCTTTGAGGTGGTAAGCTAGCTCCACCAAGAAAGGAGGCAAGAGGATGCGGAGGGATAGGCGGAAGTTTACCAGGTGGCTGGGAGCCAGCCTAGGAGCTATGTTTTTGGGGTCCACCTGGGCCCAACGGTACCCCTCGAGGCCCATTACCCTCATCGTCCCCTGGTCCCCGGGAGGAAGCACTGACTTGACCGCTAGAGCCTTGGCCCCCACCCTGGAAAGGATTCTGAAGGCTCCGGTTCAAGTGGTAAACCGTACCGGAGGCGGGGGAGCGGTGGGCCACGGGGCTATCGCCCAGGCCCGTCCCGATGGCTACACCATTGGCATCATTACTCTGGAAGTGGTCCTGCCCCCCTGGGTGGCCCAGACCAAGATCAGCGCGGATCTGTTTTCCCCCATCTCCCTGCTGGTGCTTAATCCGGTAAGCATCGTGGTGCGCAAGGATGCCCCCTGGCGTAGCCTGCAGGAGTTTGTGGAGGACCTCAAACGCAATCCTGGCCGCTACAAGGCCTCGGGGACAGCCAAGTGGGGCTCCTACGATTTCGCCCGCCTTGGCTTTCTGCGAGCCATCGGCCTTAAGGATGAAGCCCTGCCTTGGATCCCCACCCAAGGCGCAGCAGCCGCCCTCCAAGAGCTGATTGCCGGAGGAATACACGTGGCCTTTGTGGCCATAGGGGAAGCCGCCAGCTTGGTTCGCGCCGGGGAAGCTCGCTATCTAGCCTTTATGACCGATCACCGCTTTCCTGCCTTCCCAGAAATCCCTACCCTCAAGGAGCTGGGGATTGACTGGACGTTCGCTTCCTTCCTCATGGCGGCGGCCCCCAAGTTTACCCTGCCCTCGGTGATTGACGTTCTGGACAAGGCCTTCGCCCAGGCTGTCCAGGACCCCGAGTTCGTACGCTTCATGCAGAATGCCAGCCTGGTAATCCGGCACCTGGATCGGAAGCAAAGCCTGGCCTTTCTCCAGGAAAGGACTCAGGCCATGAACCGGGTAGTCCAAGAGCTGGGCCTCAAGTTCTGAGGGCGGGGCACCAATGGCCTGGGAACGGGTGGTGGCCCTTCTCGCCCTTGCTTTGGGAGCTGCGGCCCTAGGTCTGAGCTTCGGCCTACCCCAGGCCCAGGGCCCCGGGCCTGAGCTCTTTCCGAGGCTACTGGGGGTGGTCCTGCTCTTCGCCGGGGCCGGGGAGCTCCTCTTGACCAAACCCGGCAAGCGCCGGGAGGGCCTGGCGGGATGGGGTCAGGGCCTTGTCCTTCTCCTCCTCTTCCTAGTAGCCCCTACCTTGGTGTCCCGTCTAGGCCTCGCTCCCACCGCCGCCCTGGCTGCAGGCCTGGGAGCCTTCTTGGCGCAGGAGTCCCTTCTACGGAGCCTCCTGGTGGCTCTCTTTACCTGGTTCCTGGCCTATATGGTGTTCGTGCGTCTCCTGGGGGTCCCAGCATGAGCCTTTTTTCGCCAGACGTCCTCTTGGCCATGGTCTTTGGTGGCCTTTACGGGGCGGTATTCGGTGCCATGCCGGGGCTCACGGTTACCCTGGCCCTGAGCCTCTTCATCCCCTTTGCCCTCTTCCTGCCCCCCGAGGTAAGCCTCGCCGCCATCGTGAGCCTAACAGCTACCGCCATCTTCGCCGGGGACATAGGGGCAGTCATGGCGCGGATTCCCGGAACCCCAGCCTCGGCGGCCTACACCGAGGAAATTCACGATCTAGGCCGCGAGCAGGGCCCCGCCTACGCCCTTGGCATCTCCGCCATCGCCTCCGCCCTGGGAAGCCTGGTAGGTACGGTTCTTTTGGTCCTAGGCTCCCTAGGCACGGCCTTGGTGGCCCGCCAGTTCTCATCCTTTGAGTACTTCTGGCTGGTCCTCCTTGGGGTGATCAGCGGGATCTTGGCCTCCCCAAAGCTTCTCAAAGGGCTTGTGGCCTTCGCTTTGGGGATGCTCCTCGCCACCATTGGCTACGACCCCGCCCTGGGCCATCCCCGTTTCACCTTCGGCAACGTAAACCTCCTGGGAGGCATCAACTTTATCGTGGCCCTCATCGGCCTTTTCGGCCTTAGCGAGGTGCTCTATCAGCTCGTGCAAGGTTCAGCGCCCCGGCCCCACCCAGGGACGCTCGGCCTCGAGGCCTCGGCCAGTTCCTTTTTCCTGGAGCCTCTCCGCCTCGCCTTCCGGGAGCGCTGGCTGTTTCTCCGCTCCGCCCTGTTGGGCACCTTTATCGGCTTCCTGCCCGGCGCCGGCTCGGACTTTGCCGCCTGGATCTCCAGCAACCTTAAGCGCCTTTCCCGGGGAACCAAGGAGCAGGTGGTGCTGGCGGGCACCTCGGCCAACAACGCCGCCGTGGCTGGCACCTGGATCCCTGCGCTTTCCCTGGGCATTCCAGGTGACACCCTTACCGCTATCATCCTGGGTCTCTTCCTTACCTTGGGCATCCGCCCTGGGCCGGAACTCTTCAGCAAGAACCTGAACCTGGTGGTGGAGATCTACCTGGTCTTCCTGGTGGCGAGCGCCGCCATCATGCCCTTGGTGGGTTACCTGGGAGCCCTCCTGGCGGGGCTTGCCCTAAGACTTTCCCGAGGAGTCCTCCTGGGGCTTATCGCCGGCCTCTCCCTGATCGGTGCCTACGCTATCAATAACAACCCCTTTGACCTCTACATGCTGGCCCTACTGGGAGCCTTAGGGCTCCTCCTTCGGCTGGGCGGGTTTCCCTTAGGCCAGGTGGTGTTAGGCCTAGTCTTGGGCCCCCTCTTGGAGCAGCACCTGATGGTGAGCATGATCAAGACCCACTGGAACCTCCTAAGCTTCTTTGAGCGGCCCGTCGCGGTATTGCTGGCCCTAGCCAACCTCCTCCTCCTAGGAGGGATGCTCTGGCTCAGGCTCAAGCAGGCCCGCAAACTGGAAGGGCTCCGAAGCCTCCTGGAGGAAAAGTGACGCGGGCCTGGGTGCTCACGGATTACGGCCAGCTGGCCTGGCAGGAAAAGCCAATCCCCGAAGGTCGTGGCCTTCTTCTGCGGGTGGTGGCCACCGGAATCTGTGGAAGCGATCTGGGGGTCTACACGGGGAGTCCCTCCATGCGGGCACGCTGGCGGCCACCCCTCATCCTGGGGCATGAGGTCGCGGGGGTGGTGGAGGAGGGCCCGCCCCACCTCCTGGGCCAGGCGGTGGCGGTGCATCCGGCTATCCCATGCGGCCATTGTCCGCAGTGCCGGGCAGGCAGGCCCCACCTGTGCCCTCACCGGCTCCATCTGGGCTTCCACCTGCCTGGGGGACTGGCCCCCTGGATCCGTATGCCCGAAGCCCAGCTTTATCCCCTACCCTCCCACCTGCCTCCCTGGAAAGGGGCCCTGGCCGAGCCCTTGGCGGTGGCCCTCCACGCGGTGAACCGGGCTGGCCTCCTCCCAGGGGAGGAGGTCCTGCTCCTAGGAGGCGGGTCTATCGGCGCCTTGCTGGCCTGGATCTTAACCAACAAGGGCGCCCGGGTACTCCTGGTGGAGCCGAATGCGCTCCGGGCCCGGGCCCTTGAAACCATGGGCCTGGTGGAGCGCGCCGCGAGCTATGGGGATGAACTCCCTGCCCAGACATTCCCTTTGGTATTGGACACGGTGGGGACAGGGGAATCTCTGGCCCAGGCCCTGAGGGCCACTGCCCCAGGCGGGCGGGTCGTGGTCCTGGGCCTTGCAGGCCAGGAGGCGCCCCTAAACCTCCAAGACCTCGTCCTAGGAGAGCGTACCGTGCTGGGAAGCTACCTCTTCACCCAAGAGGAGTTCGCCGAGGCCATAGGGCATCTAGGTGCATTGCCGGATAGCTTGGTCCGCCTCTGGCCAGCAGAGCAGGTCCAGGAAGCTTTTCAAGCCCTCTTGCAGGGCAGGGTGGGGGAGCCCAAAGTGGTCCTGGTGTGGTAAGCACAGGGCCTCACCCCTTCGGGCCCTGACGCAGGCCGGGGGGTGGGAGCGGGCCCGAAAAAGCCCAATGCCTCATCCCATAGGCACCCTCGAGGCCCGCATCCCCGCCTGGGCCGCCGCGAGCCTTGCGGTCAGGACCCTGAAGGGGCTCGCCGAGGTGTAGTCCAAAAGGTCCGCCACAAAGCGGACGCTTCCCGCCTCCCCCCCGTGCTCCCCGCAAAGCCCGAGCTTGAGCCTGGGATTCGCCTTCTTCCCCTCCTCCACCGCCAGGCGGAGAAGCCGCCCCACCCCCTTCTCGTCCAGGCGCTCCGTGGGGTCAAAGGGGAAAAGCCCCTCCTCCACGTATCGGGGCAGGAACTTGCCGGCGTCGTCCCGGGAGAGGCCGAAGGCCATCTGGGTGAGGTCGTTGGTGCCGAAGCTGAAGAAGTCCACCAGGGGGGCGATCTCGGCGGCGAGGAGGGCGGCCCGGGGGGTTTCCACCATGGTGCCGAAGGGGATGGGGCCGTACTCCTGAAAGAGTTCCTCGGCAAGGGCCCTCGCCCTTTCCACCTCCTTGGGGTCGGCCACCAGGGGGACCATCACCTCAGGCCTGGGGTCGTACCCCGCCTCCTTGAGCTCCCTGGCCGCCTCCAGAAGGGCCCTAAGCTGCATGCGGAAGACGGCGGGCCTCAGGAGGAGAAGCCGGATGCCCCGGAAGCCCAGCATGGGGTTCGCCTCCCGTAGGGCCTCCGCCCGCTTGAGAAGGCGCCTTGCCTCCTCGTCCCCCTCCTCGGCCCGGCGGGCGAGCTCCTCCACGGGGGGAAGGAACTCGTGGAGGGGCGGGTCCAAAAGGCGCACGGTCACGGGAAGGCCGTCCATGGCCAGGAGGATCCCCTTGAAGTCCTCCCTCTGGAACCGGAAGAGCCGCTCCAGGGCCTCCCTTTCCTCCTCGGGGGTTTCCGCCAGGATGAGGCGGCGCACCCAGGGCAGGCGCTCCTCCTGGAAGAACATGTGCTCCGTGCGGCATAGCCCGATGCCCTCCGCCCCGAAGTCCCGGGCCCTTCGGGCATCCTCCGGGGTGTCGGCGTTGGCCCTAACCCCCAGGCGCCTATAGGGCTCCGCCCAGGAAAGGAGCTTCCCCAAAAGGGCCTCGCCCGCCCCCTCCACCAGGGGCACCTCGCCCAGGTAAACCTCCCCCGTGCTCCCGTCCAGGGTGAGGAGGTCGCCCTCCCGGACCTCAAGTCCGTCCACCACCGCCCGGCCCTCTTCCGCATGGACCCTCATGGCCTCGGCCCCCACCACGGCGGGAACCCCCAGGCCCCGGGCCACCACCGCCGCGTGGGAGGTGAGCCCCCCCCTGGCGGTGAGGATGCCCTGGGCCAGGTACATGCCGGTGATGTCCTCCGGGGTGGTCTCGGGGCGCACCAGGATGGCGGGGAGCCCCTGGGCGTGGAAGCGCTCCACCGCCTCGTTGGAAAAGGCAGCGTGACCCACCGCGGCCCCCGGGCTTGCGGGAAGTCCCTTGAGGAAGGGCTTCGGGGCCCTCTCCCGGTCCACGGCGGGGCGGAGGAGGCCGGGGAGGCTGTTGGCCTCCACCCGAAGCACCGCCTCCTCCCGGCTGATCAGTCCCTCTTCCGCCATCTCCACGGCGATCTTCACCGCCGCCTGGGCCGTACGCTTCCCGGAGCGGGTCTGAAGAAGATAGAGCCTCCCCCGCTCCACGGTGAACTCAAAGTCCTGCATGTCGCGGAAGTGCCGCTCCAGCCTTTCGGCCACCTGCAGGAGTTCCCGGTAGAGCTCGGGGGCGTAGTCCTTGAGGCGCTCTAGGGGCTCGGGGGTGCGGATCCCCGCCACCACGTCCTCCCCTTGGGCGTTCCTCAGGTACTCCCCGTAAAGGCCCTTCTCCCCGGTGGCCGGGTTGCGGGTGAAGCCCACCCCGGTGCCCGAGTCCTCCCCCAGGTTGCCGAAGACCATGGCCTGGACCACCACCGCCGTGCCCAGGTCCTCGGGGATGCCGTAGATGCGGCGGTAGGTCTTGGCCCTGGGGTTCAGCCAGCTTTTGAAAACGGCCTCTATGGCCCCCCAAAGCTGGGCCCAGGGGTCCATGGGGAAGGGGGTGCCCCGGGCCTCCAGGTGGCGGAGGTAGCGGAAGGCGAGCTCCTCCAGGTCTTCAGGCCCAAGGTCGGCGTCCGTGGCCGCCCGCCTCTCCTCCTTCAAGGCGGAAAGCATCCCCTCAAAGGCCTCCGCCCGCTCCCCCAAGACCACCTCCCCGTACATGGCGAGCAGCCTGCGGAAGCTGTCCCAGGCAAAGCGGGGGTTAGCGGTGGCCCGGGAGAGGGCCTCCACCCCCTCCAGGGTGAGGCCCAGGTTGAGGATGGTGTCCATCATGCCGGGCATGGAGACCGGGGCCCCGCTCCGCACGGAAACGAGGAGGGGAGGGGTGCTCCCCTCCCCTTGGCCAAAGCGCTTGCCCGTTAGGCCCTCGAGGGCGGCGAGCTTAGCCCCTACCTCCTCCCAAAGGCCCGGAACCCGCCCTTCCCGTAGGTAGCGGCGGCAGGCCTCGGTGGTGACGACGAGCGCCGGGGGTACGGGAAGCCCCGCCTCCTGCATGGCCACGAGGCCAAACCCCTTTCCCCCCAGGAGTTCCCGGGATAACCCCTTGGCTTCAGCCAGGAGAAAGACCTGGGTTTGCATGGGGCCATTTTTTTCCACGGCGTGGAAGCGTGGAAAAGTGTAGGCCCGGGAAGTCTACACCGTTCGGGTATAGGCTCATCCTGTGGACACCCGGCTCCTCGCCCTCCTCTCCGGGGTCCTCCTGGGCACGCTGAGCGAAAGCAGCCTGGCCCCCGCCCTTCCCCTCCTGGCCCGCACGCACGGGGTGGGGCCGGATATGGCCCAGGGGGTGCTGTCCGCGGGGCTTTTGGGCGCGGCGGCGGCCTACTTGCCCGTGGCCTGGCTCGCGGGCCGCCTGGGAGCCCTTTGCCTCTTCCGGACGGGGCTTCTCCTCCACGCCGCCTCCGCCATCGCCCTGGCCCTGGCGGAGAGCCTCCCCCTCCTCCTTCTCCTCCGCCTCCTCCAGGGGATCGCCACGGCCATGGTGGTGGGCCTGGTACCGGGCCTGGCCGCCAGCGCCTTCCCCAAGGCCCGGGGCTACGCCATGGGCATGGTGGCCAGCACCGTGGCCACCGGCACTCTCCTAGGCCCGGCCCTCGGGGGGCTTGCCGCCACCTGGGGCCCCCGCTACGTCTTCCTCTTGCCCTTGCCCGCAGGGATCCTGGCCCTCTTCCTGTCGGGTAGCCTTCCCGGGCTTCCCCGACAGGCGGGCACCCTGGGCCACCTGCTCAGGACCCCGGGCTTCTTAAAGGCCCTTCTGGCCACCTCCTTGTACTTCCTCCACACCCTGGGCACCACCGTGGCCTTGGCCTTCCACCTGGGGGCGGTGGGCCTCTCCCCCGGGGCCATCGGCGGGCTCCTCCTCATCGGTCCCCTAGAGCTCCTCCTCCTGGGGGCCTGGGCGGGCCGGGCCGCGGACCGGCTGGGCTACACCCGGATGGCCCTGAAGGGAGCCTATCTCCTGGTGGGGGCGGGGGTGGGCTTCGCCCTTCTCCCCCTCTGGCACCCCATCTGGGGGGCTTTTCTGGGGCTCCTCCTCCTGGGGGTGGGGCGGGCCCTCTTCCAGGCCGCCAACAACGCCCAGGTCCTCTCCTTGGCCCCGGGAGGCCTCGAGGGGCTGGCCTCGGGCGCCCTCTCCGTGGCCCGCGCCCTGGGCCAGGCCGTGGGCAGCGCCCTGGCCGGGGGCCTTCTGGCCCTCTTCCACGCCCTTCTCCCCCACCACGGCCTGGCCTTCGCCGCCACCAGCCTCTGCCTCACCGCGGGCATGGCCTGGGCCGCCTGGCTGGTGCGGGGGAGGAAGGCCGAAATCCCTGCCTCCCGCCCAAAGGGGCGGAGCGGGGGCGGCTAAGCTAAAGGGCATGTGGGACGATGCCTTGAGGCCCATCCACGGGGGGGCCGACGGGGGGCCGGAACCCCTATACGACTTTTCCACCAACGCCAACGCCCTGGGCCCGAACCCCGTGGTCCTGGAATCCATCCGGCGGGCGGACCCCAGCCGCTACCCCGACCCCCTCTACCGCAAGGTGCGGCAGGCCCTGGCCCAGGCCCATGGGGTGGCCCCGGAACAGGTGGCGGTGGGCACCGGCACCAGCGAGCTCATCCACCGCCTGGCCCGCTGGAACTTCCTGCGGGGCCCCATCCTCCTCCTCCCCCCCACCTTCGGGGAGTACGCCCGGGCGGCGCGGGCCCTGGACATGCCCCTTTGGGAGGCGGGAAGCCCCGAGGAGTTCCTGCGCCTCCTGCCCCGGAGCACCCTGGCCTTCCTCTGCGTCCCCAACAACCCCACGGGGGAGGTCTACCCCTTCCTGGAGGAGGCGGCCAGGCGCGCGGGCGGGGCCTTGGTCCTGGACCTGGCCTACCACGACCTCCTGGAGGCCCCCATCCCCTTGCCGGAGAAGGCCTGGCGCCTCCACAGCCCCAACAAGGCCCACGGCCTCACCGGGGTGCGGGCGGGCTACCTGGTGGCCCCCCTGGACCTCACCCCCTTGCAGCACCTGGCCCCCTCTTGGCCGGTCTCCGTGCACGGGGAGGCCCTCCTCCTGGGCCACCTGGACCCCGAGGCCCAGGCGTGGCTCGAGGGGAGCAAAAGGGAGCTTTTCCGCCTGAGGCGCCTTCTCGCCGGGGGCTTAAGGGGGATGGGCCTCGAGGTCCGGGAAAGCCCCGCCAACTTCCTCCTGGTGCGGGTGGGAAGGGCCACGGCGGTGGCGAGGGCCTTGAGGGAAAGGGGCATCCGGGTGCGGGACGCCACCAGCTTCGGCCTCCCCGAGTGGCTCAGGCTCTCGGCCCAGAGGGAGGAGGCCATAAGGGCCCTCCTCCTCGCCCTGGAGGAGGTCCTTGCGGGTAAACTCAGGGCATGACCCCGGAGCTTGCCCGCTACCTGGAGGAGGCCCTGGGGCGGCTACGGGCGGCCCTGGACCTGGAGGCCCTCTACCTCTTCGGCTCCCTGGCCCGGGGGACGGCGGACCGGCGGTCGGACCTGGACCTCCTGGTGGTGGCCCGCACCCCCCTTCCTCCCCTTGAGCGCATCGGCCTTGTCCTGGAGCTCCTCCAGGACGCCCCCCTCCCTGTGGAGGCCATCGTCCTCACCCCTGAGGAGTTCCAAGAGCGCCGGGATCTCCCCTTCCTCAAGGGGGTGCTATTGGAGGCGAAACCCCTCTATGAGCGTGGAAAAGCGCCGGCTTGAGGCCCAGCGCTGGCTCGCCCAGGCCTGGGACGACTGGGAGGCGGGGAAAGCCCTCCTGGAGAGGGGCAAGTACGCCCAGGCCGCCTTCCTCGCCCAGCAGGCCGGGGAAAAGGCCCTGAAAGCCCTCTGGATCGCCCTGGGCCTGGACCCCTGGGGCCACAGCCTCGCCCGGCTCCTCCGGGACCTCCCCCCGGAGGAAGCCCCCGCTTTCCACCCCCTTCTGCCCCAGGCCCTGGCCCTGGACAAGCTCTACATCCCCACCCGCTACCCCGACGCCCTCCCCGGGCTCACGCCCAAGGAGGCGTACACGGAGGAGGAGGCCAAGAAGGCCCTGGAGGACGCCCAGGCGATCCTGAAGGCCGTGGAGGTGCGCCTTGGGAAGGGCTAAGGCCCTCGCCGTCTGGGGCACGGGGAGCGGGGTGGGGAAAAGCCTCCTCACGGCGGGCCTTCTTCGCCACTTCCGCCGCCTGGGCCTGAAGGTGGCCCCCTTCAAGGCCCAGAACATGGCGAACCACGCCCGGGTGGTGGCGGGGGGGGAGGTGGCGAGCGCCCAGTGGCTCCAGGCGGTGGCGGCCGGGGTGGAGGCCGAGGTGCGGATGAACCCCGTCCTGGTGAAGCCCTTCGGGGAGGAGGGAGCCCAGGTGGTGGTGTGGGGGAAGGTGGACCCAGGGCTTTCCCGGCTCCCCTGGCAGGAGAGGAGGCCTCTCCTCGAGGCCCCCGTGCGGGAGGCCCTGGAAGGGCTTCTCGCCGAGTACGACCTCCTGGTGCTGGAGGGGGCGGGAAGCCCGGTGGAGCGGAACCTCTGGCCCGACCTCCCGAACCTAAAGGTGGCGGAGTGGGCAGAGGCCAAGGCCCTCCTGGTGGCGGACGTGGACCAGGGCGGGGCTTTGGCCGCCATCTACGGCACCTGGGCCCTCCTGGGCGAACACCGGAAGCGGCTTACGGGCCTGGTCCTCAACAAGTTCCGGGGGGACTTCTCCCTCCTCCGCCCCGCCCACGGCCTCCTCGAGGGCTGGACGGGGGTTCCGGTCCTGGGCACCCTCCCCATGCTCCCCCTCACCCTCCCCGAGGAGGACGGGTTCCGCCACCGCCTAAGGGGTGGGGAGGGCCCCAAGGTGGCCATCCTCCGCTACCCCCACGCGGCCAACCTGGACGAGTTCTGGCCCCTTTCCGAGGTCGCCCGGCCCGTCTACGCCACCACCCCGGAGGAGGCGGAAGGGGCGTGGCTCCTCATCCTCCCGGGAAGCCGCCTTCCGGCGCGGGACCTTCCCTGGCTTCGGGCCTTTCTCCCCGTGATCCAGGGGCACCTGGAAGCGGGCAAGCCCGCCCTCGCCGTCTGCGGCGGGGCGGAGATGCTTTCCGAAGCCCTCCTGGACGAGGAGGGGGTGGAGGAAAAGGGCCTTTTCCCCGGCTTCGGCCTCCTCCCCTTCCAAGTCCGCATGGCCCGGGAGAAGACGGTGCGGCGGGCCAGGGTGCGCTTTTCCGGGCTTCAGGGCTTCTGGGCCAGGCTGAACGGCCTCGCCGCCGAGGGCTACGAGATCCACCACGGCCAGGGGCTCCCCCTCCTCCACCAGGAAGGCCCCCTCCTCGCCACCTGGGTCCACGGCCTTCTGGAAGACCCGGGGGTGCAGCGGGCCCTCTTCGGCCGGGAGGCCAAGGGCCTGGAGGAGGGCCTGGAGGCCCTGGCGGACGCCCTCGAGAGCCACCTGGACCTCAAGACCCTGCATCGCGCCCTGGGGCTTACGGGGAGGGCCTTCCCCGCAGGGGACCCCAAGGCCCCAGACCCCGCCCCTCCCCCCGGCCTCGTCCTCCTCCTGGGGGGGGCGAAAAGCGGCAAGAGCCATCAGGCCCAAAGGATGGCGGGCCCCTTCGCCACCCTCATCGCCACCGCCGAGGCCCGGGACGAGGAGATGGCCCTGCGCATCGCCCGCCACCAAAAGGAGCGCCCCCCCACCTGGGAGACCCTGGAAGAGCCCCTGGACCTGCCGGGGGCCCTGGCCCGGGCCCGCCACCCCACGGTGGTGGTGGACTGCCTCACCCTCTGGGTGGCCAACCTCCTGGAGCGGGGCCTGGACCCCCTCTTGGAGGTGGAGCGGTTTTTGGCCGCGGTCAGGGAGAGCGGCAAGCGGGTGATCGCGGTCTCCAACGAGGTGGGCCTGGGCATCGTCCCCCCAAACCCCCTGGCCCGGCGCTACCGCGACCTCCTGGGCCAGGTCAACGCCCGCCTGGCCCAGGAGGCCGAGGAGGTCTACCTCCTGGTGGCGGGCAGGCCCCTGCGCCTTTAACGCCGGGCCTGCCAGCGCTCCTTGAGCCGCCGGAAGAGGGCCTCCACCTTGGCCTTAGGGAGGATCACCTGCTCCGTGCGCCCCCGCCCGATCAGGTCGCCCAGCTCGTTGAAGGCCTCCATGCTGGCGTGGACCCGGTTGCCCTCGGTGCGCTCGTGGCGGGCCACGATCCTGACCCGCATCCCGGGAAGGGCCGAGGCCAGGTGCCGCACCTCCACGTAGCTCCCGATCCCCTCCTCCCCCTCCTCCAAAAAGGGCAGGATGATCTTCCGGCCCGCCAGCTCCATGTGCTTGGCCATCCAGTAGGTGGCGTAGACGGGGTGCACGGGGCCCAGCTCCTCGAAGTCCACGGTCATGGCCTCCGTGACCACCGTCTCAAAGACGGCCTGGAACCCGGGGGGAATGGGGCGCATGGCTAGGCTTTCCTCAGGTCCAGGACGCGCCTCAGCTTCCCCCCCTCGCTCCGCGGGGCCTCCCCCGGGAGGAGGAGGGTGACCTTGAGGCTGACCCCGATGGTGTCCTTGACCTTGCGGGCCACCTTCTCTCTCAGGGCGTGCAGGCGGTGGTCCGCCTCAATCACCTCGTCGGATAGGGCCTTTTGGCCGATCTCCCGGAAGAAGGCCTCCGCGACCTCCACCTTGAGCTCGGCCTCATCCAGGGTGCCCTCCCGCCGCACCACGATCTGGTAGTAGGGCTCCACCTCCGGGATGCCCAGAAGGACCGCCTCCACCTGGGTGGGGTAGACGTTCACCCCCCGGATGATGAGCATGTCGTCCGTGCGGCCCAGGATGGGCCCCATGCGCGCGTGGGTGCGGCCGCAGGCGCAGGCCTCGTAGGTGAGGTAAGTGAGGTCCCCCGTCCAGTAGCGGAGAAGGGGCATGGCCTCCTTGCTGAGGGTGGTGAAGACCAAGACCCCCACCCGGCCTTCGGGGAGGGGCTCGCCGGTTTCGGGGTCCACCACCTCGGGGAGGAAGTGGTCCTCCCAGACGTGGCTTCCCTGGCGCTCCTCCACGCACTCGTTGGAAACGCCGGGGCCGATGATCTCGGAGAGGCCGTAGATGTTGGTGCTCCTCACCCCAAGCCCCTCGTCCACCTGCTTCCTTATGGCCTCGGTCCAGGGCTCGGCGCCCAGGACGGCGTATTCCAAGGAGAGCGCCTCCGGGGAAACCCCCCGCTTTTTGAACTCCTCCGCCAGGGTCTGGGCGTAGGAGGGGGTGCAGGAGATGACCTGGGGGCGGAAGTCCTGGATGAGCATGACTTGCCTTTCCGTCATCCCCCCGGAGACCGGCACCACCGTCATCCCCAAGGCCTCCGCCCCCCCGTGGAGGCCGAGGCCCCCGGTGAAGAGGCCGTAGCCGTAGGCATTGTGGAGCATCATCCCGGGCCTCGCCCCGGCCGCGGCCAAGGAGCGGGCCACCACCTCGGCAAAGACCTTGAGGTCGCCCTTGGTGTAGCCCACCACGGTGGGCTTGCCGGTGGTGCCGCTAGAGGCGTGGATCCTGGCCACCTCCTCCCGGGGCACGGCGAAGAGGCCGAAGGGGTAGTTCTCCCGCAGGTGGTCCTTGCGGGTGAAGGGGAGCCTGGGGAGGTCCTCCAGGCCCCTAAACCGCTTGGGGTCCACCCCGGCCTCGTCCAGAAGCCTCCTGTAGAAGGGAACGCGCCCGTAGACGTAGGCCACCACGCGGCGAAGCCTTCCTTCCTGAAGCGCCCTAAGCTTCTCCCTGGGCAGGGTTTCCAGTTCCGGCTGGTACATCATCCCCCTCACCTCCCAAGCGAAAGACCGTTCCCGTGAAAAGGGCCACGAGCCTGCCCTCGGAGACCACCTCCACCTGGTAGGTGGCCGTGCGCCGAGAGAGGCTGACCTCCTTAGCCCGGGCCTCCACCCGCGCCCCCGCCCTAAGGGGCCGGAAGTAGTCCATGCGGCAGGAGAGGGCCACGGCGGGCCCCCGGGAGTTGCTGGCCAGGGCGAAGGCGCTGTCCGCCAGGGCGTAGAGAAAGCCCCCGTGGGCGGTGCCGTGCAGGTTCAGGTGGGCCTCCCCCACCACCCCCGCCACCACCGCCTCCCCCGGGCCCAGGTGGCGGAGGGAAAGGCCCAGGGCCTCCATGAAGGCGTCCCTCATCCCTCCTCCACCTCCCGGGCCAGGCCCAGGTAGGCCTCCACCACCCGCCTGTCCTGGCGCAGGGCCTCCGCCGGGCCCGCCAGGACCACCTCCCCCGCCTCGAGGACCAGCCCCCGGTCCGCCAAGGAGAGGGCCACCTTGGCGTTCTGCTCCACCAGAAGCAGGGTGGTGCCCTCCCGCTTGAGTTCGGCCAGGATGCGGTAGATCTCCCGCACCATCAGGGGGGCGAGGCCCAAGGAGGGCTCGTCCAGAAGCAGGATCCGGGGCCGGGCCATGAGGGCCCGGCCGATGGCTAACATTTGCTGCTCCCCCCCGGAGAGGGTGCCCGCGGGTTGCCGCCGCCTCTCCAAAAGCCGGGGGAAGAGGGCGTACACCCGCTCCAGGTCCGGCCGCAGGTGGCCCCGCCGGCGGTAGCGGGCGAAGCCTCCCAGGAGGAGGTTGTCCTCCACGGAGAGGCCGGGGAAGAGGGCCCGGCCCTCGGGGACCAGGACCAGGCCCCGCTCCAGAAGCCCCTCCGGGCTTCGCGCCTTGAGCTCCTCCCCCTCCAGGACCACCCGGCCCTCGGCCCGAGCCAGCCCCAAAAGCCCCCTCAGGACCGAGGTCTTCCCCGCCCCGTTGGGGCCGATGAGGGTGAGGGCCTCCCCCTCCTTCAGGGCGAAGCCCACCTCCCGGACCGCCTCCAGGGGGCCGTAGCGCACGGTGAGCCTCTCCACCTGAAGCATCACGCCGCCTCCTCCCCCAGGTAGGCGGCCCGGACCAGGGGGTTCTTCTGCACCTCCTCGGGCGTCCCCTCGGCGATCTTCTCCCCGTAGTTCATCACCACCACCCGGTCCGCGAGCCCCATGATCAGGTCCATGTCGTGGTCCACGATGAGGATGGTGTACCCCTCCCGGGCCAAGGAGCGCAGGAGGGAGGCCAGCTCCCGCTTCTCCCGGGCCCTCAGCCCCGCCCCCGGCTCGTCCAAAAGGAGCACCTCCGCCCCCGAGGCCAGGAGCCTGGCGATCTCCAAAAGCCTTTGCTGCCCCACCGGCAACCCCTCGGCCCGCTCCAAGGCCAGGCCCTCCAGGCCCACGCGCCTCAGGGCCTGGTAGGCGCTGGCGAGGGCCCTCTCCTCCTCCTCCCGGTGCAGGCCCAGAAGGGTCCGCAAGAGCCCGGACCGGGTCCGGCCGTAGGTGCCCAGGGCGGCGTTCTCCAACACGGTGAGCTGGGGGAAGAGGTGGGGGTGCTGGAAGGTACGCCCCAGGCCCAGGGGGTGGATGCGCTGGGGGGGAAGGCCGGTGACCTCCCGCCCCAAAAGCCACACCCGGCCCCCGTCCGGGGGGATGGCCCCGGTGATGAGGTTGAAGGTGGTGGTCTTGCCCGCCCCGTTGGGGCCGATGAGGGCCAGGATCTCCCCCCGCCTTAGTTGGAAGGAGACGCTGTTCACGGCAAGGAGCCCCCCGAAGGCCTTCTTGAGCCCCTCCGCCGCCAACACCACCTCGCCCCGCCGGCCCTCCGGGGCCTTCCGGGGCAGGGGCTCCGCCCGGGGCAGGCGCAAGGCCCCCCGGGGAAGCCGCTTCTCCCAAAGGGGCCAAAGGCCCTGGGGCGCCAGGATGAGGATCAGGGCCAGGACCAGGCCGTAGCCGATGGTCTCGTAGTTGCCCTGCCGGCCCAAAAGCAAGGGGAGGAGGTCCTTCAGCCAGTCCTCCAGGCCGGTGAAGAAGGCCGCCCCCAGCACCACCCCGGGGATCGTCCCCACGCCCCCGGCCACGGCCATCACCAGGTACTTGATGGAGGCCTCCAGGGAGAAGGGGGTGGGGTTCACGAAGCGGAGGAAGTGGGCGTAGAGGAACCCGGCAAGCCCAGCGATGGCCCCGGAGAGGAGGAAGGCCTGCAGGCGCAGCCGCGCCGGGTCCACCCCAAAGCTGGCCGCGGCCAAAGCGTCCCCCCGCATGGCCAAAAGGGCCCTCCCCAGGCGGCTTTGCCGCAGGTTGTAAAGGGTGAGGATGAGGAGGACCAAAAGGCCCAGGGAGAAGAGGGCGTAGCGGAAACCCGTGTCCAGGGGGAGGCCCAGAAGGCTCAGGGCCGGGAGGTCCGTGAGCCCCGTGTGCCCCCCGGTGAGCCCCACCAGGTTCCCCGCCAGGATGTAGAGGGCCACCTGCCAGGCGATGGTGGAGAGGGGAAGGAAGTGCCCCTTGAGGCGCACGGTGAGCGCGCCCAGGACCAGGGCCAGGAGCAGGGAAAGGGCGAGCCCCGCCGCCAGGCCGAACCAGGGGGAAAGCCCCGCCCTCACCGTGAGGAGGGCGGTGGCGTAGGCCCCCATCCCCATGAAGGCCGCCTGGGCGAAGCTGGTCATCCCCGCCAGGCCCGTGAGCACGTACAGGGACAGGGCCACCATGGCCGAGAGGGCGAAGAAGTTGAGGAGGGTCAGGTAGAAGGGGAAGGGCGAGAGGGCCAAGGGGAGCAAGAGCAGGCCAAACCAGAGGTAGCGCATCACTCCTCCACCGTCCGCACCTTGAAGCTCTGGTAGAAGAGGGCGGGCACCAGGAGCAGGAAGACCAAGGCCTCCTTGTAGGCGCTGGCGTAGAAGCTGGCGAAGCTCTCAAAGAGGCCCACCAGCAAGGCCCCCAGGAGGGCCACCGGGTAGCTCATGAGCCCCCCCAGGATGGCGGCCACGAACCCCTTCAGGCCCAGCATGAAGCCCATGAAGTAGGCGGCGTTGATCAGGGGGGCCAGGAGGAGGCCGGAAAGGGCCGCCAGAAAACTGGCGATGCCGAAGGCCACCATCCCCGCTTCCTGGGGCGGGATCCCCGAGAGCCTGGCCCCAAGCCGGTTCTCCGCCGCCGCCAGGAGGGCCTTGCCGAAGAGGGAGAGGCGGAAGAACAGGTAGAGGCCCAAAACGCTCACCAGGGCAAAGGCGATCACCAAGACCCCCTGCCAGGAAAGGCCCAAAAGCACCTCCCCCTTCAGGAGGGGCTCGGGGCGGAACTGCTCCGGACCGAAGAAGACGAGCCCAAGCCCCTGGTAGGCCACGTGCAGGCCCACGGCCATGATGAGGAAGGCCAGGACCGTGGCCTCCCGCATGGGCTGGAAGAAGACCCGGTAGGTGGCCACCCCCAGGTAGACCACCAGGGACACCGCGGCCAAGTGGGCCAGCGGGGGCATCCGCAGGGCCAGAAGGAAGAGGAAAAGAAGGCCAAGCCCCCCCAGGAGGGGCAGGGCGGCCCCCCGCCCCCGGGCCAGGAAGGCCCAGGCCACCCCCAGGGCCAAGGCCAGCCAGAGGGTGCCGGGGAGCTTGCCGGAGAGGAGCCACACTAGGGAAAGGGGAGCGAACATCAAGAGTTCCCCGATGGGCACCAGGATGACCCGGGTCACGGCGAAGACCAGGACCAAGGAGAGGGCCAGGAGGCCGTAGACGACCCCGTTCTGCAGCCCGTCCAGGAGGAGGAAGCCGAGGATGGTGGCGTCCATGGCTTATCGGAAGGTGCGTTCCAGCTTCCAGCGGCCCCCTTCCACCCGCACCATCACCGCCGCGTCCTCAAAGCGGAGGCCCAGGTGGTCCTCCTTGCTGAAGGTGAAGACGCCGTGGGTGCCCACCACGCCCTTGGTGGCCTCAATCTCGTCCCGAAGGGCGGCGCGGAAGGCGGCCAAGTCCTTGGCGGGATCGGCCCGCCTCAGGGCCCGCTCCAGGGCGGGGCGCAGGATGAGCCAAGCGTCCCAGGCGTGGGCCCCGAAGGTGGAGTAGCTGCCGATGCCGTACTTGGCCTCGTAGCGCTGGATGTAGTCCAGGGCCACCCGCTTGGTGGGGTAGGCGGAGGGAAGCTGCTCGGCCACCAGGATGGGCCCCGCGGGGAGGAGGGTGCCCTCCACGTCCCTGCCGCCCACCCGGAGGAAGTCGGGGTTGGCCACCCCGTGGGTCTGGTAGATGAGGCCCGCGTAGCCCCGCTCCTTCAGGGTGCGCTGGGGAAGGACCGCCGGGGTGCCGCTCGCCCCGATGAGGACCGCGTCGGGCCTGCGGGCGATGATCCTCAAGGCCTGGCCGGTGACGCTGGTGTCCGTGCGGGCGTAGCGCTCGCTCGCCACCACCTGCAGGCCCTTGGCCTTGGCCTCGGCCTCGAAGAAGCGGGCCCAGCCCTCCCCGTAGGCGTCGTTGAAGCCGATGTAGCCCACGGTCTTCACTCCCCTGGCCACCATGTCCGCCACGATGGCCCGGGCCATGAGCTCCTCGGTCTGGGGGGTCTTGAAGACCCAGAAGCGCTGGGCGTCCACGGGGTGGATGATGTCCTTGCTGGCCGCCAGGGAGATCATGGGCACCTTGGCCTCGGCCACCACGGGGATCATGCCCAAGGAGGCCGGGGTGGTGGTGGTGCCGATGACGGCCACCACCCCTTCCTCCACGAGTCTCCTGGTGTTCCGCACCGCCTGGGTGGTGTCCGAGGCATCGTCCAGGATGACGAACTGCACCTTCCGGCCCGCCACCCCCCTGGTGCGGTCCAGGGTCTCCTGGAGCATGAGGAAGGTGTTCCGCTCGGGGATGCCTAAGGAAGCGGCGGGCCCCGTGGCCGAGACCACCACGCCCACCTTCAGCACCTCCTGGGCCGAGGCTGCCAGGCCCAGCACCAACGCCATCGCCAACCAACGCTTCATGCTCTACCTCCTTTTCCCACCGGGATGGACCCGGATCGGGTCTAACTAACGGCCGTTCGGTTCGCCTTCCAGTCTAGGGAGGGACCTTTGTCCCGTCAAGGCCCGGGGTGGAACCGGGCGCCAAGCCCCTAGATCACGTGCTCGGGAATCCCCTCGAGGGCCGAGGGCCGGGTGGGCACAGGGCGGTCCTCGAGGTCCAGAAGGAGGCTCCCCTCCAGGAACCAGCTCCTGGGCGTGCGGTGCCCCCAGAGGGTCTGGCGGCGGGGGTCGTTGAGGCTCCAGCGCACCGGGGGCAGGTCGGGGTCCACGGTGAGGTAGTCGGAGGTGTAGAGCTCTATGCGGTGGCCGTCGGGGTCCCGTAGGTAGAGGAACATGGCGTTGGAGATCCCGTGCCGCCCGGGGCCCCGCTCTATCTGGTCCGTGCGCCTCGCCCCCGCCAGGATGTCCGCCGCCCTCAGCACGGCGAGGGGGTCGGGGAGCCAGTAGGCGAAGTGGTGGAGCCTGGGCCCCTCCCCGTTGGTGAAGGCGATGTCGTGCACGTTCCCCTTGCGGTGGAGCCAGCTGGCCCAGAGCCTTCCCTGGTCGTCCTCCGTGTACTCGGTGAGGCGGAAGCCCAGGTATTCCCGGTAGTACCGGGTGGCCTCCCCCACCACCGGGGAAAAGACGTTCACGTGGTCTAGGCGCAAAACCCCTGGACCCCGGTACTCGTGGTAGTCCTGTAGGACGCGGGGGAGCTTCTCGGCCGCAAAGTAAAAGGCCAAGGGGTAGCCGAAGGGGTCCTGCACCCTGAGCACCCGCGGCCTCCCCCAATCGGACTCCAGCCGGTGGGGAAGGCCTTCCTGCCGGGCCCAGGTCAGGGCCTGCTCCAGGCCTGCCTCGGCGTCCACCTTAAAGCCCAGGGTCCGCACCGCCGCCCCCTCCGCCTGGGTGAGCTTGAGGCTCCACTCCAGCTCCTCGTACCCCCGCAGGTAGGCGGTCTTCCCCTCGCGCCGCTCCAGGCGGAAGCCCAAAAGCCCCTGGTAGAACTCCAGGCTCCGCTCCAGGTCCCGCACCCAAAGCTCTATGAACCCCACCCTCACGATGGCCATACCAGCCTCCTGTAGCCACGGGCGAAGTACAGCAAGGGCCCTCCCATCTCCCCCAGCTCCACCGCCTCCACCCGGCCCACCACCAAGCGGTGATCGCCGTGGGGGTGCATGGCCTCCACCCGGCACCTGAGGACCGCCAGGGCCCCCGCCACCCTCCCCTCCACCAGGCCTACCCCTTCCTTGGGCCTCCCGGCGAAGTGCTCGGAGACCGCCTCCTGCCCCTCCCGGAGGAGGCTCACGCTGAAGCTTCCCGCCCGCGCCAAAAGGGGCAGGAGCCTGGTCCCCTCGGCGATGCCCAGGGCCACCAGGGGGGGCTCGAGGCTCAGGGACATGAAGGCGGTGGCGGTCATCCCCCTTTCCTCCTCCCCGTGGCGGGCGGCGACCACCGTGACCCCGGCGGCGAAGCGGCTCATGGCCTCCTTAAAGAGGGCCTTCTCCTCCCTCACGCCTCCACCTCCGCGAAGACCCGCAGGGCCTCCTTCAGGTAGCCCCGTATGCGCTCCTTGTAGGGCTCCTTGTCGTAGACCCCGTAGAGGGTCTGGTACATGCGCACGGGGTCGCCGAAGAAGAAGCGCTCGTAGAGCTCCTGCCTGGCCCCAAACCCCGAAAGGGTCATGTCCCAGGCCAGGCGGAAGAGGGCCACCCGCTCCTTGGCCTCCAGGGTGGCCCCCTGCAGGTGCTTCTCCAAGAGGGGGGCAAGAGGCCCTCTGAAGTCCTTCTCCGAGGGCAGGGTGATGAGGCCGGAAGCCCCGATCTGCTCCAGGATCTCCCGGAGCCTGGGGTAGAGCCTCGGGTAGAGGTTCCTGGCCCCGTCCAAGGCCCCCCGGTCCGGGACCAAGAGGCCGTAGGCGTTCGCCTTGGCCTCCTCCTCCGCCCTTGTCCAGAAGGCCTTCATGGCCTCGAGGTAGACGATGATCTCCGCGATCTTCTCCTGCACGTGGGCGTAGGCGTCCGCCCCGATGCCCTCGGCCATGAGGGCGGCCACCCCCAGGAAGGCCTCCGTCTTCGCCGTCTTCAGGACCACCACCTGGTGGGCCATGTGGTTCAGGGCCCCCGTGGCCGCGTAGGCGTTGTTGCAGAGCTCCACGCTCCCCAGGATGAAGACCCTCTCCCAGGGAACGAGGACGTCGTCAAAGATCACCAGGCAGTCCATCTCCTCCAGGCGGCTGGAGAGGGGGTAGTCGAAGGGGCTCTCCCCCCCCACCAGGCCCTCCCGGCAGACGAAGTGGAGCCCGGGGGTGGAGGTGGGCAGGGCGAAGGCGATGGCGTACTTCTCCGCCCCAGGGCCCTCCTTGAGGAGGGTGGAGGGGAAGATGAGGACCTCGTCCGCCAGGGGAAAGGTGGCGGTCATCCGGGCCCCCCGGACCACGATGCCCTTCTCCGTCTGCTTCACCACCCCCACGGGGATGTAGGGGTCGGGCTGGGCGGAAGGGGGCTTGGCCCGGTTCACCTGGGGGTTGGTGAGGGCGTGGGTGGTGGCGAGGTCCTGGTCCCGGAGGTAGCGGTAGTAGTTCCGGACGTTCTCGGCGAACTCCCCGAAGTAGGGGGCGCTCGCCGCGTAGGCCATGACCACGGCGTTCAGGTAGTCGGGGCTCCGGCCCATCATCCCCAGGTTCTGGTCGGCCCAGAGCTTGTAGGCCCTTCCCCTTCGCTTCAGGTCCTCCTTGGTCTTGGGGATGAGGAAGCTCATCCCGTGCCGCTTCCCCTCCTCCTCGTAGGTGAGGGCCTCCCGGTAGCGGGGGTCGTGCTGCAGGTCGTAGAGGGCGGCCATGGTGCGCACGATCCCCCGGAAGACCGGATGGGTGGTGGGGTCTTCCACCTTCTCCCCCTTGTACCAGAGGTTGGGGGGACGCGTCTTCAAGGCCTCGATGTACTCCGCTCCGGTCCTTGCCATCGGGCACCTCCTATTTCCCAAACTTGGGCACGTGCGGGGAGCGGAGGGGGAGGGCCACGGTCTTGAGGTCGGTGTAGAAGTCCAGGGCGTAGGTGCCGCCCTCCCTCCGGTCCCCGCTTCCCTTCACCCCGCCGAAGGGCGTGGGCAGGTGGCGGACGTTGTGGCTATTCAGGTAGACCATCCCCGCCTCGAGCTCCAAGGCGAGCCTGTGGGCCCTTTCCAGGTCCCGGGTGAAGACGTAGGCGGCGAGGCCGTACTTGGTGTCGTTCGCCTTCCTGAGGGCGTCTTCCTCGTCCTTGAAGGGGATGGCCACGAGAACGGGCCCGAAGATCTCCTCCTGGGCGATTTTCATGTGGTTCTCCCCCACGAAGACCGTGGGAAGGAGGTAGTTCCCCCGGGAGAGGTCCTCCCCCCGGAAGGAAACCTTGGCCCGCTCCCCGCCCACGAGGAGCCTCGCCCCTTCCCGCTTCCCCGCCTCGATGTAGCCCAGGACCCTTTGGAGGTGCTCGGGGTGGATCAGGGGCCCCACCTCGGTCTCGGGGTCCAGGGGGTGGCCCACCCGGATGGCCCTGGCCCTTTCCGCCACCTTCCCCACGAAGTCCTCAAAGATCTTCTCCTCCACGAGGAGCCTGGAGCTTGCCGTGCACCTCTCCCCGTTGAAGGAGAAGATCTGGAAGACCACGGCGTCCAGGGCCCTATCCAAATCGGCGTCGGCGAAGACCAGGGCGGGGCTTTTGCCGCCGAGCTCCGGGGAGAGGCGCTTGAGGTGGTCCGCGGCGTTTCGCATCACGATCTTTCCCGTCTCCGTCTCCCCGGTGAGGGTGAGGAGGGGGACGAGGGGGTGGGCCACCAGGGCCGCCCCCGCCTCCTCCCCGAAGCCCTGGACCAGGTTGAAGACCCCAGGGGGCAGGTCCGCCTCCTGGAGGATCTCCGCGAGCTTCGTGGCGGTGAAGGGGCTCCACTCCGCGGGCTTCAGCACCACGGTGTTCCCGAAGGCGAGGGCGGGGGCGATGCGCCAGGTGGAAAGCATGAGGGGGGCGTTCCAGGGGGTGATGATGCCCACGGGGCCCGCGGGGACCCGCACGGTGTAGTAGAGCCAGTCCCGGTCCACGGGTAAGGTGCGGTCCTCCATGGCGTGCTCGGCGTACTCCGCGTAGAAGGCGAAGTTCTCCGCCGCCCGGGCCACCTGGGCCCGCACGATCCTTAAGACCTGCCCCGCGTCCAGGCACTCCATCACGGCAAGCTCGTCGGCATGCTTTTCAATGAGCTCGGCGATCCTTAAGAGGTAGCGCTTCCTCTCCTTGGCCTTGGTGCGGCTCCACCTTTGGAAGGCCTCGTGGGCCGCCTTGGCCGCGCGGTCCACCTCCTTGGGCCCGCCCCTCGCCGCATGGCCCAAGACCTCGTTCGTGGCGGGGTCCAGGGAGGGGAAGGTCTCTCCGCTTTCCGAGGGGGAAAACTCCCCGGCGATGAAGTGGAGGGCGGGCTTTTCCTTGAGGCGCTGCCGGATCTCCTCGATCCTTTCCCAGGGAATTCCGGCCACCTGGTCCGCGTACCTCATGCTTCCTCCTCTATGGGGTTCTCCAGGGCGCCGAGGCCTTGGATTTCCAAACGCATCACGTCCCCCGGGAAGACCTGGCTGATGCCCTTAGGGGTGCCGGTGAGGAGCACGTCGTAGGGCTCCAGGGTCATGAACTCGGAAATAAACTCCAGAAGCTCGGCCACGGAGTAGAGCATCCCCGAGGTGTGCCCCTCCTGCCTGAGCTCCCCGTTCACGTAGGCCCGAAGCCAAAGGTCCTGGGGGTCTTCTACCTCCCCCACCACGAGGAAGGGCCCCAAGGGGAGGAAGGTGTCCCGCCCCTTGGCCCTTATGGGGGGGCGGAAGGTGTTGGTTACGTAATCCCGGGCCACCAGGTCGTTGGCGATGGTGTAGCCGAGCACGTAGTCCAAGGCGTCCTTGGCCTTCACCCGCTTCATGGGCCGCCCCACCACCACCGCGAGCTCCACCTCGTAGTGGACGAACCGGGCCCCCTTGGGGTAGAGGACCACCCCCTTGTGGGGGAGGAGGCTCGTGTTGGGTTTCCAGAAGAGGGCGGGCTCCTCGGGGCGCGCTAGGCCAAGCTCCTCCGCGTGGCCTTGGTAGTTCAGGGCCACCCCCAGGATCTTCCCCGGGGTGAAGGGGAGGAGCCAGGTGACGTCCTCGGGCCTGTGGGCCTCCCCCGCCTCGTCCAGGAGGAGGCCGTCCCTGTAGACCCCCTGGTGCGCCCTGCCCTTGGCGAGAAAGCGGGCGAGCTTCACGCCGCCTCCTTGGGGATGAGGCCGTAGCGCTCGGCCATGCGCCTAAGCCTTTCCTCCACCTCCGGGGTGGTGGGGCCCAAGGGGGGCCGCCACTCCTTCGCCAATAGCCCCATCCAGGAGAGCACGGTCTTCAGGGGAATGGGGTTCGTGTCCCAGAAGATGGCCTCGTTGGCCTCGAGGAGGTAGAAGTGCATCTCCCGCGCCCCCCCGTAGTCCCCCGCCAACGCCCTTTCGCAGAGGAGGGCCACCTCCTTGGGGAGCCAGTTGGCGGTGGCGGCGATGGTCCCCACCGCCCCCAGGCTCATCATGGGAAGGGTGAGGCTTTCCAGGCCGCAGAAGACCAAAAAGTCCCGCCCCGCCTCCAAAAAGAGGTGGGAGAGGTACTCCAGGTCCTTGGAGGAGTGCTTCAGACCCACGATGTTGGGGAAGTCCCGCCTCAGGCGCCCCACGGTCTTGGGGGCGATCTCCACCCCGGCCCGTCCCGGGATGTTGTAGATGAGGAGGGGGAAGTCGGGGACGGCGCGCGCCACCTCGGCGAAGTAGCGGTAAAGCCCCTCCTGGTTGGGCTTCACGTAGTAGGGGACGATGACCAAAGCCCCTTGCGCCCCCGCCTCCTTGGCGAAGCGGGTGAGCTCCAGGGTCTCCTCCAGGCGAAGCGCCCCGGTCCCCGGGATCACGGGCACCCGGCCCGCCGCCTGGTCCAGGACCACCTCTATGGCGCGCTTGCGCTCCTCCAGGGTCTGGGTGCCGGGCTCGCCCGTGGTGCCCCCCACGCTCAGCCCGTGGGAGCCTCCCTGGATGGCCCGCTCCACCAGGCGCCTCAGGGCCTCCTCGTCCAACTGGCCCCGCAGAAAAGGCGTGGGTAAGGGAGGAATGGACCCGCGGAACATGCTGCTCCTTTCGCCTCCAGGATGGCCCCCGGGGGGCCAGGGGGCAAGCGTGGGCTATACCAAAAGATGGCCTTTCTTTGTTCTAAGCTACAAACCCTCCCTCCTTGCCTCCGGCCTGCCGGGGGTTTATTGTAAAACAAAACGATGCTTCCGCAGGATTTTGCCCAAAGCTCCAACGCCTTCTCGGCCCTGGCCCAGGGGCTTGGCCTCGAGGTCCGGGTCCCCTCCCCCCGCCCCGTCCTCTACCTGCTGGAGGAGGCCAGGCCTCTCCTCCCCCTGGAGGGGGCCCTCCTCCTCTTCCGCCCCGAGGGCAACCTCTGGCGCTACCGCACCGCGAGCGGCTTCCTCCTCTCCGCCCCTGACCCGGAGGTGGAGGCCTTCGCCCGCCAGGAGGGCCTGGGGGTGGCCCTCTACCCCCCCTGGCTACGGCGCGAGGAGCTGGCCAAGGCCATCGCCCTGCGCCTCTTCGCCCTGGGTCCCGGCCTGGGGCTTGCGGGGCTACTGGACCTCTTCCTGAGGCTTCCCGAGCGCCCCTTCCTGGAGGTCCTCTACCAGGCCACCGGCCTGGCCCTGGCCCGGGTGGCCCCCTGGGGGGAGGTTCTGGGCTTCGCCGGCCCCGTTCCCCCGCAGCACCCCAAGGAGGCCGGGGAGGGCCGGGGCTGGCTCGCCTTGGAGGCGGGGACGGGGGTCTTGGTGGCCTACGGGGACGAGGAAACCCTCCGCCAGGCCCGGGGGCTTCTGGAGGTGGCGGCCCGCCTCCTGAAGGTGCGGGCCCTGGAACGCTCCCTGGAGAGGATGCGGGAGGAGTCCCTGGGCGGGGCGCTTCTGGAGGGGCTCATCCTGGGCGAGGCCGAGCCGGAACGCCTCTTCGCCTTCGGCTTCACCGAGGGGGTGGAGTGGGTCTTGGCCCTGGTGGAGCCCCCGGAGGTGCCGGGCCGCCACCGCCTGGCGGAGGAGCGGAGGCGGGAGGCCACCCTGGAGCTCTGGCGCCGGGTCGGCACCTACCTGGATCGGCTGGGGGTCCCCTACCTCCTCGCGGTGCGGGGGAACCGGGTGGCGGCCATGTGGCAGGTGCACAGCCCCCAAAAGGAGGCTAAATCCCTCCTGGAAGCCCTTCCCCCGGGGAGCCGGCTGGGGTACTCGGCGGTGCACGCGGGGGGCGAGGTGCAGGAGGCCTACCGGGAGGCCCTCATCGCCCTCAAGGCGGCCCGCCCCGGGGAGGCCTTGTCCTTTACGGGCCTTGACCCCGTGGCCTTCGTCCTCCTGCAGCAGTCCCCGGAGGACCTGAAGGCCTTGGTGGAACGCTACCTGCCCCTCCCCCCCAAGCTCCTCAAGACCCTGGAGGTCTACATGGCCTCGGGCCAGGTGGAGGCGGCGGCCGCCGCCCTTCACGTCCACCCCAACACCCTGCGCTACCGCCTGAAGCGCATTGAGGCCAAGCTGGGGCCGCTGGCCCGCCCCGAGGTCCTGGCCCGCATCCACCTGGCCCTCCGGGCACGGGACCTCCTGGTGGGCTAATACCACCCCATGCCGACGCAGGCCCGCATGGGGGCCCCGGCAAGAGGGTCTGGGGGGTTTTGGGGGCAACGGGGCGAAGGGAAGGGTAGTAAGATGATCTCTATGAAAAAGCTCAAGGCCTTGTGGTTGGCCCTGGCCGTGCTCGCCGGCGGCGGGTTCGCCCAGACCCTGGTGGAGGTGACCGGGGCGGTGGCCCTGGCCTCGAGCCTGGACCCGGCGGTGCGCCTGCCCGCGGGAAGCTACCGGGCCAGGAGCCCCGACCCCCTCCTCCTCCGCTTCCCTGAGGCCAAGGGGTACGCCCTCGAGGCCTTCGCCGCCAAGGGGATCGCAAGCCGCCTCCACGCCGCCTTCGTGCAACAGGTGCTCACCGCCTTCGCCGCCGCCGGCTACTTCGTAGAGGGCCAGGAGGAGAAGGTGGTGGACGGGGAGGTGCGCACCAAGTACGTGCTCAAGGACAGCCTGGGCCGGGCGGCGTTGCTCTTGGTGGTGCGGAAGGGGGATGAGCTGGTCTATGGGTTTGGCAGGCGCAAGTGAGATTTATCACGATTTAACAGGCTTGTGCAAATCATCTCCTCCCCAACCAACCCTCCAAGCCCTAACCTGCCCCGCCATACCGGGAAGCTGGCCGACTCCAAGTCGTGCTATACTAAACCCCGATGAAGGAAGCCAAGAGCAAGAAGAAGGCAAGAAAGCTCCCCCTTCAGCAGAAGAAGGGCCTACAAGAAAGGGAAGCGCAAGACCTTATGCGGGAGATCCTTCAGAAAAATCTGGAAACCTTTAAGCTTCTGGCCCGTTACTAGTCCTTGCCTGGTCAAACAGAGCGCACACTAGCGCACTCCAGCCCTCCACCAGGAGGAGGACCTAGGCCTGGCTTCCACCCCTCCCACGCTCCCAGGTGAAGGAAGACCTTCAACGGGGAGAGGTCACGGGGCACCGTCTTCCCAAGGAGGGGAAGGAAGAGGCCTACCCTCAGGACCCTCCAGGCGTTGGTACCGGGACGTTTCCTTCCCCCGGTAAACCCGTCCCGGCCGCCCGGCGAGCCCTGAAGGCTTGAGAGCAGGGACAGGGACCCCTGAGCCCTCTTGAGCTCACGGGAGAGGCTGTCCCCGCGGGACTTGTCACGCTCGTT
>NZ_BAAHSC010000168.1:0-471 GCF_054655095.1 Thermus sp. FJN-A | reverse complement strand
GGGCACACCTTAGCACGAGGAGGTGCCCCGTGGACCAGGATACCTTGCGGATCTTGCTGAGGGAAGCGGTGCGGGAGACAGTAGCCGAGGTTCTGCAGACGGTTCTGGAGCTGGACCGGACGGCCTTCTTGCAGGTGCACGGAGGCCGCAGGAACGGCTACTACCCCCGCAAGCTGGAGACCACCTTCGGCCAGGTGGACCTGAAGGTCCCTAGGGATCGGGAATCTCGGTATTATCCGGCTTTCCTTAAGCCCTACGTCCGCCGCCTGGTGGACGTGGGGGAAGTGGCGGTAGCCCTTTACGCCGCCGGGGTCAGTCAGCGCAAGGCGGCCGAGATACTGAGCCTGCTCTTAGGCCACCGCTACTCCCACGAGACCCTGAGCGCCCTGACGGACGAGGTCCTGGAGGCGGCAGGAGCCTTCCGCACCCGGCCTTTGCCCGAGGAGATGGCCTTCGTCTACCTGGACGGGC